>JBDLHW010000170.1:0-4606 GCA_039715155.1 Campylobacterota bacterium
CAGCTTTTAGGTGCCCTTGGTTCATTTTTACATGAGAGCGGGACTTTAAAAGGCGGCGGTATGGTTGCTACTGTTATGAGCAACCAAGGTCTTGAAGATTACATGAGTGAAAAGGGTCTGAAGCTTTTCCGTTCAGATGTTGGCGACAAAAACGTTTTAGAGATAATGAAAAAAGAGGGAATCAACTTTGGTGGAGAGCAGAGCGGACATGTGATTATCAATGATTTTGCTAAAACCGGTGATGGTCTTGTCTCTGCACTGCAGGTCCTCTCTCTGATGATAATTAAAAAACTTAAAGCTTCAGAGGCTCTGCGCCCTTTTAAACTTTATCCTCAAAAACTGGTAAATATAAATATAAAAGTAAAAAAATCACTTGATAGTATTGATGGTTTGGATGATAAACTTAAAGCTTTAGATGAAAATAAAATCCGTCATCTTATTCGTTACTCCGGAACAGAAAATAAGTTAAGAGTTCTTTTGGAGTGTAGAGAGGGTAAAAAAATCGATAAAAACATGGATGATATGACAGAGTTTTTTCAAAAAGTATTAAATGCCTAATCATACTCTGCGCCTAAGCGCGATTCTATTTTTTACTCTGGTCGGTGTTTTTATAGTTGATCAAAATATAAAGATGCTTTTTGTAGATGGATTTCGTTACTACACAGATTATATGGACTTTATTTTAGTCTACAACAGAGGTGTCGCATTCTCTATGCTTTCCTTTTTAGAAGAGTGGCTAAAGTATATACAGTTAGTGCTTGTGATGGGAGTTCTAGGATATATACTCTATCTTAAAAAACTGTGTTTTGCTCTTCCTGGAGGACTACTTTTGGGTGGCGCATTTTCAAATGTTTATGATAGATTTGTCCATGGTGGTGTTGTTGATATGTTCTACTGGCACGGGTGGCCCTATCCAATGTTAGGACAGAACGGGTTTGCAGTTTTCAATTTTGCAGACGTGATGATAGATGTTGCGGTTGTCTGGTTGTTAATTCTTAACTGGAAACCACATCTTTGTAAAAGCTAGATAAAAGAACAAATTAGCTATTATTTCTCAAAATAATAGTTCTATACTATATAAAGTAAGACAAACAAAAGGAAATTGATGGAAATCAAATCAAACAAAATCGACGGTGCAAATGCTGAAATTTCAGCAACAATCTCAATGGATGAGGTTAATGCAAATATAGAAAAAATTGCTAAACAACTTGCTAAAACTGCTAATGTTCAAGGCTTTAGAAAAGGTAAAGTACCTGTTGCAATCATTAAAAAGCAGTATGGTGAAAAACTGGTTCAAGATGCTGAAGCTGAGTCACTTCGTGATGTTTTAACTCAAGGATTAGAAGACCTAAAAATTGCTAATGAGTCTCTGATTGGTGAGCCAAATGTTTCTAAGTTTGATAAGAGTGAAGATAAAATTGATGTTGTTGTAAAAGTTGCTACACGTCCAGAGATTGATTTTGGTGATGTTGAAGCACTGGTTCCAGACTTTAAAAAGCCTAAAGTAACTGCTAAAGATGTTGAGAAGCGTATCAAAGATATTGCACAACAGTCAGCTCCTTTAGAAAACATCAAAAGAAACCGTATGATGAAAAAAGGCGATACTGCTGTAATCGACTTTGAAGGTTCTGTTGATGGTAAAGTTTTTGAAGGTGGAACTGCTAAAGATTTCGCACTTGAGTTAGGTTCAGGTCAGTTTATTCCTGGTTTTGAAGATCAGCTTATCGGTGTTAAAAGAGATGCAGAAGTTGAGATTAACGTAACTTTCCCAGGAGAGTACCAAGCAAAAGACTTAGCTGGAAAAGATGCTCTTTTCAAAGTAAAAGTTAATCAGGTTCAGGTTAAGGCAGAAGTTGAGATCGATGATGAGTTAGCTAAAAAGTTACTTCCAGGTCAAGATGATGCTAACTTAGAAGAGCTTCAAAAGCAAGTTCAAACTCAGATTGAAAATGAAGAGTTAGGAAAACTTTACAATGAAGACCTTAAACCTAAACTTTTAGAAAAAATTGTAGATAAAATTAAATTTGACCTGCCGGAATTTGTTGTAGAACAAGAGATGGATATGGCTCTAAACAAAAAAGCTTCAACTATGAGCGAAGATGAGATCAAAGAGCTTCGTGAAAATGCAGATAAATTAACTGAACTTCGTGAGACTTTTCGTGATGATGCACAGCAGAGTGTAAGAGCTACATTTATTATCGATGCTTTAGCACAGGAAAAAGGCATTAAAATAGAAGAGCAGGAAGTTATGCAGACTATCTACTATGAAGCGATGCAGATGGGGCAAGATCCTCAAAAAGCGTATGAGCAGTATAAAGAAGCTGGATACATTCCTGCAATTCAGATGTCAATGGTAGAAGATAGAGTTTTATCTGGTCTTCTTAATGCTAAAATAGAAGCGTAATCATGAGCTATATTCCTTATGTTGTAGAAAAAACAGGGCGTGGTGAACGCTCTTACGATATCTATTCACGTCTTTTAAAAGATAGGATTGTAATGCTAAGCGGAGAGGTTAACGATCAAGTTGCCTCTACTATAGTTGCACAGTTTCTTTTCCTTGAAGCTGAAGATCCGGAAAAAGATATCTACTTCTACATCAACTCACCAGGTGGAGTTGTAACAGCGGGAATGGCTATCTTTGATACAATGAACTATATTCGTCCAAACGTTGCTACAATCTGTATAGGTCAAGCAGCATCTATGGGTGCTTTTTTACTTAGTTCAGGTGAGAAAGGTAAGCGTTATGCTCTTCCTCACGCACGTATTATGATTCACCAACCCTTAGGTGGTGCGCAAGGTCAGGCAACTGATATCGCTATTCAGGCTGAAGAGATTCTTCGTATGAAAAAAGAGCTAAACGCAATTATTGCAAAAAACACTGGACAGAGTGTTAAAACTGTTGAGAAAGATACCGATCGTGATAACTTTATGAGTGCCGAAGAGTCTCTGAAGTATGGAATGATCGATGAGGTTTTAATCAAAAACGATAAAGAGTAAGAGTAAAGGAGATAAGATGGCAGGAACTTTAAGAACAAGAAGTCGTAGAAACCTTGACGAACCAAGTGGCGGTGATGTTAAAATGCCATCTGTCAGCGGACTGGAAATGGATAGTCCCTCTACTGATATTGAAAACTACTCTAAAGAAGTTCTTGCTGCCTTAATAGCTGATAATTTACCTCCAACTCCAAATAACTTTTCACTCTACTTTGATAGACTTTTAGAAGATAAGAGTGAAAATCTTCGTAAGCAGGTTCTTTCACTTCTTGAGCTTGAAGAGGCAAATGGTGATGAGAATACAATAGCACTGGAGCAGAGTCTAAAAAAAGGCTTTGTATCGATGAAGAGCATGCTAAGTGCTACTGCAAGTTTGTATAAAAATATGTCTTTGATGACAAAAATTTTAGAAAAAAGAAAAAAAGAGCTCGAAGCACAACCAAAATCTGACGAAGCGATGAGTATTATACACGCTTTGGAGGGTGATGTCTCTAAGTTAAACTCTATAGTAAAAACTCAAAGCTCTCAGATGAAAGATATATACGAAGATACTGCAGGTATAGTTAAAAATGTAGAGAATGAGACTATCTTTGATAATCAATTCGGCATCTATAATAAACGATATCTTTTAACAAAAATAGAACAAGAGATAGGTCTGATAAAAGAGTTTGGACACAAGAGCTCTCTTATTATGATAGAGCTCTCACGTGAGCTTAGACAGAGTGTCAAGAATGACAAAGCAATACTTCTTATGACAAGAACTATTGCCAGACTTCTTCTTAAGACATCAAGACGTAGTGATATTGTTGCTCACTATGGAAATGGTGTTTTCTCAATGCTTTTGCAGCATACAGATATCGAGAGTGCTAAAAAAGCGTGTGAAAGACTTGCTGAACTTGTTTCAAACTCAAACTTCTTCTTGGCAGATCGTGAAATACAGCTTAAAATCTCTATAGGTGTTACGAACCTCGACTCAATACATTCAGTAGAAGAGATAGTAGTCAGTGCTATGGATGGCATAGAAAAAGCGTATGAGAAGAAAAATATAGACTTTGCAGTATCACTCAGAACAGATAAAGATTTAGAAGTAGAATAAAAATATATGAATTTGACTATAGTAGAATATCCAGATAAAAAGCTGCGTGAAATATCAAAAGAGGTAGCTCTTTTGATGAAGAACTCCATAAACTTTTAGACTCTATGTACCCTGTAATGATGAGTACAAATGGAATAGGTTTGGCTGCAATTCAAGTTGCCCATCCTCTTCGTGCTCTTATTTTAAACATTCCAGATGAAGATGGAGAACAGCCTAAAGAGAACCTTATGGAGATTATTAATCCGGTAGTTACGCATAAAGATGGTGAGTCTGTTTACCAAGAGGGGTGTTTAAGTGTACCTCAATTTTATGAAGATGTAAAAAGATTTGAGACTATAACTATTAATTATCAAGATAGAGATGCAAACACCAAAACTATTGAAGCAGATGGTCTTTTGGCTATTGCGATTCAGCATGAGATGGATCACCTAGAAGGTATTTTATTTATAGATAAACTCTCATACTCTAGACGTAAAAAGTTTGAAAAAGAGTACAAAAAAATGCAAAAAGAGAAAA
>JBDLHW010000171.1:0-4583 GCA_039715155.1 Campylobacterota bacterium
TCATTTATAAATCATATGATAGATAAAATGATTGAACATGACAGCTTCTCTTTAGATATACTTATCAAAGAGTCTATGGCTTACATACAACCGATTCTCTTAGAAGAAGAAGCTATGTCTATTGACTATATACTTTTTGATACAGGGTATGACACACTCTCATATGCTAAATTTGCCATGCCGGCATCTCTCATGCAAGACAAAGAGCACAATATTATAAAAATCAAATCAAATAATCCTCCTATGTCTAAATATCAACAAGAGTATAAGATATATGAATACTATGTAAAAGGTATAGAAAAGTTTCTGTTTTTCAGTGATGGCATAGTTGAAAACACAACCTCTGACAACACAATATATGCAGATCATATAGCAGATGACTTTAAGCATAGTTTTACAAGGGAAGATTTAAAAATAAAGTTTTTTAATAGAATTGATAAAGCTGAAGATGACATTACACTTATTTTCATCAACCGCATACCCTTTGAAGAGGCAACAAACTATGCAGCAAGTTTTAACTCCACTTTGGATGATATTGATAATGCTACTGAGTGGTATGAAGAGTTATGGAGTAAGCTAACGGACGATACAACTACTTCTTACAAGGCAGGCATTGTGTTTACCGAACTTTATATGAATGCTTATGAGCATGGAAGTTTAGGAATTGACTCTGAAACTAAACACAATCTTATAGACAATGACACTTACTTTGAGACTCTAAAAGCTACAGAGATAGAGTGCAGTAAAAAGATATATGTAAAAGTGAGTCAGTTAAAGTATAACTCATCTTCATATATTATTACTCAAATTACAGATGAGGGTGATGGTTTTGATACTCAGATACTAAGTGAGATATTTAGAAATGCTAAAACTTTTAATGGCCGCGGTGTTTTTGTCTCCAGAAGTAACTCTCTAGGGATATACTACAATGCAAAAGGGACAACTGTCTTATACCTGCATAAAATTTAACTACTTAAGAGTCTTAGAGAGAGCGTAAAACTTACGCAGACCAAGCTTAGCCTTGCTATCAAGATTGTAAGTGATAGAGTCTAAATATTCTAATATATCATCCTCTTTTACAGATGTACGAAGAGAAGCCTGTTTTAAAATGTAGTGAGGAATTCTCACCCTGCGTTTAAGAAACTGCTTCTGTATATCTTTGTATATCTTTTTATCTTTATGATAGCATAGAAGCGCAAAAACAAAAGAAGAGTTATATCTTCTATTCCACTCATCTGCCAAGTCAACGTGAGGCTTACCTGAGAGATAATATCTAAGTGCTTTATCCCCGATAAGAACTTCACCCTTTACATCTAAAATACGAGCTAAAACATTTGATGAAGCTGATTCTGCATCACTTTTACTCTTTTTTGATGGTATAACTAAAACACTTTGAACATCTTTTTTTGCAACTATCCCCAGCTCCACGTGAGAATATTTTTGGGCACTGATACTAGAGATAAATGCAGCATCAACCCTGCGAGAGAGAAATTTTTTGTTTACCTCAGCAGGTACCCCACGTTTGTAATGCATGCTTGCACTCTGTTGGCTGCTCTTTGTAAAACGCTTCATAAAAACGTGAAAAGGGAGTAAGTTAAGATATTCTATTTTTCCAAAAACCACACATACTCCATAACTACTTTATGAAATTATACAGCACTTAACTTATCTTAGATATAATTCTCACCATATAATATGCTTTAGTGACCCAAGCGGTCTTAGCGTAGGTAAAGGAACTACTTCCTTTTCCGTATTTAATTAAATGTAGGGTTTCCTTCATTTTATGAAATAAAATTAAGGGTTATGGATGGTAAGAGTTGAATTTTTAGGGCCAATACAAAAAGATACATTAGAGTTAGATATCAAAAACTTAAATGAACTAGCAGCGGTTCTACAAGAAGACGTAGAGATGACAGAGTGGTTAAGCAACTGTGCAGTAGCAGTAAATGACACACTTGTATCTTCACTCGAAGCCCCTCTAGAAGATGGAGACAAAGTCTCCCTTCTTCCTCCAGTTTGTGGAGGCTGAGAGGTGCTTAATCTATATGATGGTGCACTGGATGTACCTACAATTTTAAAAGATTGGTACGAAGAAGAAGCAACAAGTAACTACGGTGCATACATTCCATTTGTTGGAACTGTTAGAAGTGAAGATGGCATCGATGGTCTTAGTTTTGATATCTATGAACCGATCCTGGAGTCTTGGTTTAAAGCTTGGCAGGAAAAAGCAAAAGCAAAGGGTGCAGTCATAAAAATGGCTCACTCACGTGGAGATGTTATGCTTCACGAATCATCATACATCGCCTCAGTTTTTTCACCTAAACGCAGAGTGGCTTTAGAGTTTATAGATGAGTTTGTAGAGGATTTTAAAGCGAGTGCACCTATCTGGAAATATGACCTTATAAATGGTGAGAGAGTCTACGCACTTGACCGCTCAACTGCCATCAAAGGCAGTGGTATCCTCTCAGGAGAGAGTAAGTAATGAATTTTTTATCATATGAGACAAGCCAAAACATGTTGGATTTACTTCAGGTAAATGCTTCTAGGTATGAGAGAGTTGCCCTTAATGCTTCTATAGGAAGAGTTCTTTTTGAAGATATAGTTGCAGAGTTTAATGATCCTCAGTTTCCAACTGCCTCTATGGATGGATATGCTGTTAAACATGAAGATTTACAATCTGGTGTTATCGCTGTTCTTGGAGACAACCCTGCCGGACATGATGAGAAAAGAGTTTTAAACTCAGGTGAGTCTATAAAAACATTCACAGGTTCTATGATGCCAGAGGGTGCTGATACACTTATCCAGATAGAGAACGTGACTTATGAAGATGGAAAAATCACTATAAACGAAGAGGTTCCAAAAGGTTTCTCTGTTCGTCCTGTTGGTGAGGGGTATAAATCAGGTGATGTTCTAATCACAAAAGGGACTAAAATAGGTTTCGCTGAGATTGGTGTAATGGCTGGACTTAATCAGGTAATGGTTAAAGTTGCTGTTCGTCCTCGTGTTGCTGTTATCGCTACAGGAAGTGAGATTCTAGACCTTGGAGAGAATAGTGATAACCCTGCACAGATAAGAAGTTCAAACAACTATACCCTGGCTGCACTGTTTGAGCAAGCCGGTGCTGAAGTTATTCAACTTGGAACTGCCCCGGATGATAGAGACTCTATCATGAAGACTTTTGAGAATGCTCTTGCATCTGCTGATATCTTAGTGAGCACAGGCGGAGTAAGTGTCGGTGATTATGACTTTGTAAAAGATATCATTCCGCGTTTAGGTGCTGAAGTTGTCTACAAAGGTGTTGGTATAAAACCTGGTCGTCATATAATGGTAGCTCAAAAAGATCACAAGTTTATGTTAGCGCTTCCAGGTTTTGCATACTCTTCAACCGTAACAGGCATTCTTTACGCTCTTCCTCTTATCTCTAAAATGTTAGGTAAGGCAAGACCTTACAAGACTGTTGCTGCAAAGCTCCAGGAGGACTTTAAAAAGAGAAGTAAGTTCACAGAGTTCACTGCCTGTAACGTAGTAGTAGAAGATGGAGAGTACTTTGTAAATTTCGAAGGTAAAAAGGTTGGAAGCTCTGCAATTTTAACAAATATGCTTGAGGGAAGTGCCCTGATGGTTGCCGGAGAAGATGACAAATTCCTTGAAGAGGGAACTTACGTAAACGTTATACTTTTAGAGAATTTTTAGTACTAAGCGATTCTCTAAAAGAGTGTCGCCTCTAAGGCTTTTAATTTGTAGCTTCGTCTATGGATATCACAATATCCATGCTTTTTAATCATCTCAACATGTAGCTTCGTTCCATACCCTTTATGTTTTTCAAACTGATACTCTGGATACTTTTTAGCCTCTTTGAGTATATCTCTGTCATGTGTGACCTTTGCTAAAATCGATGCAGCACTCACCTGGGCAATTTTTCCATCTGCCTTTACCATCGTCTCTAAACCATCAACACCAAATGTCGTATTTCCGTCAAAAAGATAATTTTCACATTGAAGGTTTTGCATTATCTCCTGGAGTCCGTGTTTAAGACAGGCTGATATACCATCATTGTCTATAGATTGGGGAGTAAACTTAACAATATGAAACTCTGAATCTTTGATTATTAACTCATACAGAGCCTCACGTTTTTTCTCGCTCAGCTTCTTGGAGTCGTTGAGTCCAGTTATCTCTTTATGCAAAATACATCCGGCCATTACCAAATCCCCTGCAATAGGACCACGACCAGCTTCATCTATTCCACAGAGCAACTCCATCACACAACCTCTCTAATTAAATAATTTTGTAATAGTATCATATTATTATTGTCTCTAATATATCATTTCAGATAATTATTTTATGTTATAATAATTTCATTAAAAAACATAGAGTTGCATTTAGGAGCCAAAAAAGTGTCAAATCTATTGCCGAATATTTTAATCATTGATGACAATCCTAAGAACATTCAACTCGCAGCCAGTGTTTTGAAATCTGCTGCCTCTTATAATATTTTCTTTGCAACAAGCGGAGAAAAAGGCATAGAGCAGCTTCAAAACAAAAAATACTCTCTTATACTCTTAGATATAAATATGCCTGGTCTT
>JBDLHW010000172.1:0-4509 GCA_039715155.1 Campylobacterota bacterium
TACCACTATGAAAATCACAGACATCCGAACACAAACCCTCAAAGCTCCACTTAAAAACCCTTTTATCACTTCTTTGCGTCGTGTGGATGCACTTGAAGACCTTGTGGTCATTGTTGAGTGTGATGATGGGTCTGTAGGTTATGGTGAAGGTGCACCTACACCTCAAATAACGGGTGAGACGATGGGATCTATGATAGCTTATATAGAGTTCATTAAACCACACCTCATAGGGCTTGAAATTGAAGATTTTGATAGCCTGATAAAAATCTTACATTTATTAATATTAAAAAACACCACAGCCAAATCTGCCCTTGAAATTGCCCTTTATGACTTAAAAGCAAAAGCTTCCAAACTACCACTATACCGCATGTTAGGCGGTACTAAAACTACCTTCAAAACTGATATTACCATCAGTATGGGTGAGATAGAGAAGATGATATATGACAGTCAAGATGCTGTAGCTTTGGGTTATGATACTTTAAAGATAAAAATAGGTGATAACCCACAAAAAGATGTGGAACGTGTAGCAGCCATACACGATGCTTTAGATAAAAACATCAAACTAAGACTCGATGCCAATCAAGGCTGGTCTGCACAGGAAAGCGTTGCACTTCTACATGCATTAGAAAAACAAAACATCATCGCAGAGTTCATAGAACAGCCCGTAGCAGCAGATGACATAAAGGGACTCAAACACATCAAAGAGAGAGTACAAACTCCCCTGCTCGCTGATGAGAGTATATTTTCAGTAAAAGATGCACGTAGACTACTTGAAATAGAGGCCATAGACTATGTAAACATCAAACTGGCTAAAACTGCTGGTATCACCCAGGCACTTGAACTTGCTGACCTCTCTGCTGAATTTGGTGTGAAATGTATGATAGGCTGTATGCTCGAAGGTCCTATATCTGTGGCTGCCGGAGTCCATGTGGCTTCTGCCAAGGCTGACATCATCACGATGCTTGATTTGGATGCGGTGAGTCTTTTGGCCTCTCATCCTGTGAAAACAGGTATACAGTTTAATGAAAGTGAGATCATACTCTCTGATGACATTGGACTTGGAGTAAGCATAGACTAGTTAATAATTAGATTGCAAAGAGTATGAGAACCTTTATTTCTTACAACAACTTTTTACACCCTCTTTACAGCCTAAAACCAAAGAGTTCTCTTCTTTTAGTCCACATCCTTTTTCAAGTGCCTTCAGTGCCTTCTCTCTATTGTAATAAAGAGTATTTTTTTCATCCAAATAGACCTTAGCTAAGAAATAACATGCTGTACCATACTCTTTCCATTTGCATGATTTTTCCCAATACTTAATTCCTTTTTGCATTTCATCTTTATTGAAATAAATATATCTTTCCCCTGCTGTATAACACGCATATCGTTTTAAACTACTATTATCAAGGCAAGCTTCTTCATTACGATCATAGTATCTATCTTGAAGGGGGTCATCACCTTGAACATATGCACTTTTGCTAAAGAGTAAGGTAGAAAAAAGTATTAGTGAAAAAATTGTTTTTTGCATGATTAACCTCCTAGTTTATCTTCCAAATTTCTTCTTGTTTACCGATGATACGTATTTTATTTGATTCATCAGGTAAAAAAACTGCCCCATATACTTCATTTTTATTCGATCCGATCACATCTATAAGTTTAGTAGTTTTTGCATCCCATATATACACATACCGAAAGTCATGTGCCAGTATATAGCGACTGTCATGGCTTATAGTCACATGGTCTGCCCTCATTTGTCTATCTGCAGGATAGCTTTTTATGACTTTTCCAGTTACACGACTTAGTATATCTACTGAATTCGTATTGGTTGATATCATTAATTCTTCATCATTGTTCGTGTTCAATTGAAGTGACAATGCTAATTTATCATTTATCTTTAGTGTCTCGATATACTCTATACTTATTTCTTTACGACTCTTTGATAGATGCCAATGCTCTATTTTACCTTTATCACTTAAAATATAAAGATGTTTTGAATCTTCTGAGATAGATATAGACTTAATTCTTGGCGTAAAATATTCTCTCTCAGGTTCTACGAACTTCGGTTGAATACTGCCCAACGTAACTCCTGTGCTTATATCTAAAAAATGTACTTTTCTTTTTGATAACAATGCTAAAACCGTGTTATTCATACCAAAAGACACTGGAGAGCCTTTTATATTGGTGAATACATGACTTTTCTTTCTTTTTACATCATAAACACTCATACCTTTGAAGTTATTTGATGCAACCATACTACCATCTTTAGACATAATTGCTTTAAATTTATTGTCATACTCTGAAGGCAAAATATCTTCATATCGTATTTTTCCAACATTAACAATTTTTGCTTTATCATGGATAAGTAAATAATGTCTACTTCCTTGATGGAGAGAGATCGAATATGGTTTTCTAACTCCTCCTTTTCTTGATGATTCTCTATATGTCTGATTATACAGTGAGCTATACTCCTTTATGTCATTATATTTACTCTCCTGAACCATATTTTCTTTTACATAAGAAATTTTATTTGTTTCCTTTTTAGAACATAATTCTTTTGCATATTTTGCTGAAAAGTTATCTATCATTATTTTGGTATCATTAATCATAATATAATCAATACCACGGTAACTCTTGTTTTGAAAATAGATTGTTTCATCCATATTTAGAAACTCAGTCATACCTTCACACTCTTGTCCAAGCTTAAGTCCATCATATGATATCCTGACACCACCTTTAGGCATACCTTTAAGAGTGATTTTTGTACCAATAGCTGGTATTATTTCTCCATCATCTGAAATAAATTTCTTAGGAATAATTCCTGCTTCTATAGATTTTTTATTATTAATTTCTGATGCTGACCTATTGGCATATTCCCCAGAAAAATATTTTAATAATTCTCTTTTTTGCCAACCTGCAGCAGATACCTTACGTTTAATTTCATTTTGACGTTTTATCTCTTTCATTTTGTCTTTATATTTCTTAGTACTATTTTTTTGCATAGGACTCTTTTTAAGACTATTCATACTGAACTTACTATTTAATTCACTACAATTAAAAAAGTTCTTCAGCTCTTTACTTTCACCTTCTGACTTCATTTTTAAGTGTATAGTTGTTTTCCACCATCTTTGAGAGTTGAAGATATTGGCATAAAACCTTTCTTTAATTCCCTCCAATCTAAAGTCTTTGACTCTCGCCATGATAAGTGAAAAATCCTCTTTATCGTCATTACCTACTAAACACTGTTGAAGTCTTAAAAGTTTTAACGACTCTAAACTTGGCGTTGGTGTAGAGTTCTTTTCAAGTTCAGACTTCATAAGAGAAAAATATTGTTCTGCATATTTTTTTTTCTTTTTATCTCCATCATATTTTTTTAAATATTCTTTGAGGTTTTCCAACTTTACCGATATTTGAACCTTCTTTCTTTTCATAACATCATCTACTTTGGGTTTAAATGTGGTTACTTGTATAGTTGAAATGTTATTTTCACAATAAGAAGAAACCTCTTTAGGTAAAAACTCAGTTTTTAAACGAAGAATACTGTCATGTGCAATGCTTCTACGAGCAAGTTTTCTTGTAGAGTTATGATAAAAATCATGACGAAACTTTAGATTATAGTATTTGATACATTGATCTAAATATATACTCTCTTGTTTCAATGCATGCCTTGTTTTAGGCTGATCATAATTGCGTATAAGTCCCTCTGTTAACACAGCATATCTCAATAATACATTTTTTTTAATGCCGCTAAGGTTCTGTTCCTCTATTTGATCAAAAACATTTTTTGGGATACTATTAGAGGTATAATTTTTCAGGGGTGAAAGATCGTAATTGTTTAAGAGTACATTCTTAGCTAGTAATTGATATTTAGGTGGGTTTAAAAGGATTTTAATTCGTAACTTTTCATCATATTTATTCATTTTAGCAGAGCTTTCAGATGAACCATCTGTACGTATAGAACTTTCTACACGACGCAATCTTTTGAGTGTTTTTTTATCTTTTTGGGTTGGAGTAATGATTTCTTCTAATATATCATCAAATTTATAATTTAAACCACAAATAGACTCTAGATCACTGACAATATGCCATAAACGCCAATACTCTAAATCACTGTTTACTAAGGCTTCTCTATTTTCAACATTTTCCATACGATACTTCAATGCCAATAGATAGCTATATATCATGGTTTTATCATCTTCACTAAAACATTCAAAAGAGTTAATTAGCTGCTTGGATTCAAGTGGTAATTTATCTGCAAAATGTGATGCAAAAATTGCTGTTGATATAAGACAGAGCATTATTATTTTTTTCATTCTTTTCCCTTAATTCTATTCTTTATAAGTATAGCTTAATATGATATTAAAGTGTACTATCCTTTTTACTCTAGGATTATTATGTATAATACATATTATGAAAAAAATTAAACTAAACTGTGACATGGGTGAGGCATTAGATGCTAACTTAGATGAACAGATCATGCCTTACATCGACATGGCTAACCTCGCATGTGCTTTT
>JBDLHW010000173.1:0-4469 GCA_039715155.1 Campylobacterota bacterium
ATCTCGTATCTAGGTCTTTTAATTGTAAGTTCCAATACTCTTTTTTTGTTAGTTCGTTATCCATATGTTTTTGGACATTATATATCCCATTCATTCTGTAATCAGTTAGAATATTGTTAGCGCTTAAAGAACTAAGCAGAACAAATAGAAGAGTAAAAAATTTATTTTGCATTGTCATAACCAATCTCCTTTAAAAACATCTTATCTTTTGTCCAGCCTTTTTTTACCGTTACCTGCAGGTCAAGGTATGCTTTTTGTCCACTAAGTCTCTCTATCTTCTCTCTTGCGGATTTTCCAATGCGCTTAATAGACTCTCCGCCTTTACCAATGATAATTCCCTTTTGAGACTCTTTTTCAATAATTATAGTCGCATGAACTACATCTACGCCTTTTTCCTCTTCTATAGAGTCAATTATTACATCTGATTCATAAGGTATCTCATCACTCACATTCTCAAAAATACCTTCACGGATAAATCCGGCATAGATATCACGAACAAGCTCACTCGTCAAATCTTCAGGGTCAAAAAGAAATGGCGAGTCCGGAAGGTTGTTGCTAATTACTTTAAGTAGATCCTCATGACCAACTTTTTTAGGAATTGCAACCGGGATAAGTGCTTCAAAATGCTCTGAATATTGATTATATGAAGCGATTCTTTTAAAAAGTTTATCTTGATTTACCTGATCTATTTTACTAAGTACAATAATATGCTTCACTTTGCCATTGTTTAGCTTTAAAAACTTCTCATAATGCTCAACACTGTCAGTTACCGGAGCTAAGTAAACTATTAGATCACAGTCACCCATTGCTTTGAGTGCTTCATCAAGCATAAACTGGTTAAGTATCTTCTCTCTTTCATGCAGACCCGGGGTGTCAACAAAGATTATTTGAGTGTCTTCATGCATGACAATTGCATTTGAGCGACGTCTTGTAGCATTTGCTTTTTGACTTACCATTGCAATTTTTTCACCAAGAAGTGAGTTCATCAGGGTACTTTTACCTGCATTTGGACGACCAATAAGAGATACGAAACCAGCTTTGCTCATATGTTTGCCTTAATTATAATATATATCTAGATAGGTCGTCGTTTTCTACGACTTCATCTAATGTGTCATGCACTAATTTTGAAGTTACTATAAACTCTTCACCAGAGTGCTCATCTGCATCAAAACTAATCTCTTCAAGAACTTTTTCTAAAACTGTATGTAGGCGTCTCGCACCAATATCTTCTGTTATCTCATTCGCACGATGGGATAGTTTTGCAATTGCTTTTATCGCATCATCTTCAAAAGTCAGCTTCATATCTTCTACACCCAAAAGAGCTTCATACTGTTTGAGTAGTGAGTTGTCTGTTTGTGTAAGTATCTGGTAGAGTGTATCCTCTGTAAGTGACTCTAGTTCTACACGAAGTGGAAATCTACCTTGGAGTTCAGGGATTAAATCACTTGGTTTACTAACATGAAAAGCACCAGCTGCGATGAAAAGAATATGGTCAGTATCTATAACACCATACTTTGTTGTTACACTGCTACCTTCAACAATTGGCAGTAAGTCACGTTGGACTCCCTCTTTACTTGGGTCATTTCTTCCCTGTGATTTCTCACTTAAGGCGATTTTATCTATCTCATCTAAAAATATTATTCCACCGTTTTGAGCACGTTCTAGTGCCTCAGCATTTATGTTAGTCATATCAAGAAGTTTATTGCTAGCTTCAAGTTTTAAGATTGATTTAGCATCTTTTACTGTTACCTCTTTTTTGTTGTCTTCTTTATTTATAGTTTCAAATATTTTAGAGAAGCTCTCTTGGACTTTTGCCATCTCTGGAGGTAGGTTAGTGTCATTAAACTCTACATTTATCTTATCAAATTCAAGTTCAATTGTCTTATCATCCATCTCCCCAGACTCAACACGCTTCTCCATTGCCTCAAGCAGTCTCTGATAGTCATCTTTTTTTGATTCACTGGCACCATCTGGAAGGGGAGGAAGAAGTTTTTCAACTATCTTATTAAGAACATAGTTCTCTATCTTCTCTCTGTTCTCTTCCTCTTTTTCTGCTTTTACAATTGAGATTGAGTTAACAACTAAGTCACGTACCATAGACTCAACATCGCGACCGACAAAACCGACTTCTGTATACTTTGATGCTTCTACTTTAATGAAAGGAACTTTCATCATCTTTGCCAAACGACGTGAGATCTCTGTTTTACCAACACCGGTAGAACCTATCATCAAAATATTTTTTGGCATGATCTCATCTTGAAGTTCTCTGCTTAACTGCATTCTTCTATATCTTGTGCGAAGAGCTAAGGCTATCGTCTTTTTTGCATCTTTTTGAGAGATAACAAATTTATCCAGGTATGAAACTATCTCTTTTGGTGTCATATCCATCTATTTTTTACCTTCAAGCGTTAAAGTTTTGATTGAGTGGTTAGTGTAAACACATAAGTCTGCCGCTACTGATAAACTCTCACGTACGAGTTCTTCTTCATCAAGTGAGGCGTGTTTTTTCAGAGCACGTGCAGCAGATATTGCGTAGTTACCTCCACTTCCGATGGAAGCAATCTCTCCATCTTCGGGTTCAACAACATCACCATTTCCTGTGAGAATGAAAATATGGTCGTTATTTAAAACAATCATCATAGCTTCTAAACGGCGAAGAACCTTATCTTTTCTCCAAGCTTTAGAGAACTCAATAACTGATTTGAGTATGTCCCCTTTTTTATCTTCTAAAAACTCTTCAAACATATCAAAGAGATTAAAAGCATCTGCTGTACTACCTGCAAAACCGGCAAGGATTTTTCCTTTATGAAGTGTGCGGATTTTAGTTGCATTTCCTTTGAGAATTGAATCTCCAAAAGTAACCTGACCATCTCCGCCAATTACGGCTTTACTTTTACCCTTATATGCAAGTATTGTAGTAGCATCAAACACGGAGCTTATTCCCCCTGAACATCAACATGCAGTGTTGCATGAAGTCCATGACCTAGCTTAAAGTCTAGATCATGCTCACCAACTGTTTTGATAGCAGTTTTTTCATTGATATGTTTTTTATCTATCTCAATTCCATGCTGATCTTTTAGAGCAACTGCAATCTCATCTTTTGTTACAGAACCAAAAAGGTGACCATTTTGACCAAGTTTTTTAGTGATGATGATTTCACATTTATCAAGTTGGGCAGCGATCTCTTTAAGAGCGTTAACCTCTTTTTCAAGGTTCTCTGCCACGATAAGCTCTTCTTGAGCATGTTGCTCTAAAATCTCTGGAGTCGCAGCTCTTGCAAAGCCTTTTCCTATAAGGAAGTTTTTTCCATAACCATCTTTAACTTCTTTAACTTCACCTTTTTTACCAAGGCTTTTTACATCTTTTATTAATAGTACTTTCATTATCTCTCTTTCTCCCCACCGTAAGAAACAATACCGTGAGTTAAGTTTCCAATTTTAGAATATCCCATATCCCCTAAGATTCTCGCTACGTGAGCAGAACGACTACCAACATGACAGTAAAGAATGATGTTATCCTCTTTACCTAGATTAGCTTCATCCCAAGTTTGGAAGAAAGAACTAGTTGGAACAAGTTTATCAGCTCCTTTGATATGACCCATCTGCCACTCCATATGCTCACGAACATCAACAAGTGTAAACTCTACCATACCAAGCTCTTTTGCTTCTAGAAGTGCTATTAGTTCATCACCGTCAAGCTCTGGCTGAGCCACTAGATGTTCACACTCCTCTTTAGTTAAGCCACGAGAGTGAGTATGTACAGCCTCTTCCAGTCCAAGCTCAATTCTTTGAGATGCTGCATACTCTGGAGTACAGAAGATTCCACAGTGACATTTTCCCTCTTGGGGAATCTCTTTTTCTATTGCCGGAGGACAAGGGCAGATTCTATTGTCAACAGATTGAGGCTTTCCATCTACCTCTTCAACCATAAAACATGGACAAAAAAGTTTGTTGTACATCATCTTGTTACGAGCAAGACCCATCTGTACACCTTCGTTTACTTCGTTTTCAGGATTGTATTCCCAACCAAACTGTTCAACTACTTTATCAGTAAACTTTACTGTTTTTTCCATTCTTTCCTGAAATTCAGGTGAGTTCATATCAATTTTTATCATTTTGCATCCCCTTTAATTTTAATATTTATAATAGCACGGTTACTGTGCGTGAGCCTTGCGCTGAGCAAAACTTAGTGTTAACGCTAAGTAAAGGGGCCTTTGCTCCTTTACTTAACAATTAGATCTTTCTTTTTTTACCAGCGATAATTCTTCTAAGTGCGTTTAGGCGAATAAAACCTTCTGCATCTTTTTGGTTATATACTTCATCCTCTTCAAATGTTGAGTGCTCTTCAGAGTAGAGTGACATATCAGATTCGCGACCTACAACTTCTACATTCCCTTTGTAAAGTTTTAACTTTACATTTCCTTGAACATATTTTTGTGTAGTATCAATTGCTGCTTGCATCATCTCACG
>JBDLHW010000174.1:0-4435 GCA_039715155.1 Campylobacterota bacterium
ACCGTGGTTGTGATGCTTTCTCATATGATGTCTTTTATGTTTTCTATGAGAGTGATTATTACCTCTATATACAACTTTACGGTGTGGTTTCTCATATCCATATTTGTCATGAGAGTTTAAGGTGTGAACTATTATCGCACCTGCTCCAAGACCAAGTAAAAAATTTCTTTGAGTTTTACTGAGTGCAAATGATTGTGTGACCGCTAGTATGCTAACTAACACTAAGATTTTAATAGTTTTCATATCGAACTCCTTCAAGTAAGTATGAAAATTATAGAAGATAATTGTGAAGTGATTGTGGAATCATCCTGGATATTAGGATGATTATATACGTGTTTATTCTTTATGCATTTTTATCGCAAGATAATCCGCTGTTGGAGCATCTACTGAATTTACATGCATAACAATCCACTCAGGTGTCTTACGTACGAAGTTGATAATCTTTTTCATGTCTCCATACTTTTTCCATGACATAGTTGCATAGGCGAGATCTGCTAAAAACATATCATGTGCCATTTTATGCATCTCATAATTTGGAAAATCATACTCTTCCATCAGACGCTCTTCACTTGCGAAATGCTCTTTTACATGTTCGATATACTCATCCAGCTTTGCTTCTAGTTTATCTGGCGCTTCTTTATGTATCTCATAATCTACAGCAAGATTGTCTATCTCATTTAAAATTTTAATCTCACGTTCATGTGTCTCTTGCATCTGATCAAGACTCATGTGTTCTACCTGTTCAGCATATATTAATCCCATAAAATTCCTTTTTAACGAAGTATAGTATAAAAATAGAACTAGAGTAATGATATAGGTTAAGATATCACTACTCTTTTTTATTATTGAGAGATTTAAGATGTATAATACTTGTAAACATTATAGGAATCAAAATTATGCTACTCAATAAAGAAAATATTTCTACTCTTAAGACTCTTATAGAAGAGTCAGAGGCTATCATCATAACAGCAGGTGCCGGAATGGGTGTGGATAGTGGCTTACCAGACTTTAGGGGAAATGAAGGCTTTTGGAGGGCATACCCACCAATTGCCAAGTTAGGTTATGAGTTTACAGAGATGGCAAATCCATCCTTGTTTGAGACAAATCCTCATTTAGCTTGGGGGTTTTATGGGCATAGGTTAAAACTCTATAGGGAGACTGTCCCACATAAAGGTTTTAATCTTTTATTAGATTTAGTAAAAAAGAAAAACAGTAACTATTTTGTATTTACATCTAATGTAGATGGACAGTTTCAAAAGGCCGGTTTTGAAGAAGAAAAAATTTATGAGGTTCATGGAAGTATCCACCATCTGCAGTGTACACAAGCATGCACGGAGAGTATATGGGAAAATAGTTTAGAAAGCTTAGAGATAGATATGGATAGACTCGAATCTAAGTCTCTGCCTCAATGTAAAAACTGCACTAACTTATCTAGACCAAATATACTCATGTTTGGAGATTGGTCTTTTATAGGTGGCAGAAGTGATAAGCAAGCAAGTAGGTTTCATAACTGGATGATGGATAATAAAGGAAAAAAAACAGTTATCATAGAGATTGGTGCTGGAAGTGCAGTACCTACAATACGAAGCTTTGGAGACAGGCTCTCTAGGACAGAAGAAAATGTAACTCTTGTACGAATTAACCCAAGAGAATATGATGTGCTTGATGAAAAAAATATTGGTATAGCTTCAGGTGGTCTTGAAGGAATTAGAGAAGTTTGTTAAATATATGTTGAGTGTATAGAATTTGAACTATTTACACAACTGAAGTTTCCATCTTTTTTAGGTACGTAACCATCTCTTCAAAATCATCATCAAGTTCACTGCGGACAAGATCTATATGGTTATCGATAAATGTAGATGAGAACTCAACCTGTGACAGAGGGATAAGTGTGTTAAAGGATAATCCTAATTGATCAAAAGAGTAATCAAAATCCCTTATCTCTTCTTCCTGAGAAATATCAATAGCATGGCTGATTGCCTGCATGTTGATTCTCATTACAAGAAGCTGCGTATCCTGCTCTGATATAGAACTAAGTGAATCAGCTAATCCATTGATTATATAGTCATAAATTATTCGAGAGAGTACAATCTGTTTTTTAGTTTTTAAGGATAGTATTTCCATGACATCACCTTTTTATTGATTTTTTTTGATTATAGCATAGAGATTTATATACTTTGTCAATTCAAGTTTTAAGTTTGTATTTTAGAGCTTGTTTCGATGTTATTGGATTATGATAAATTTAGAAATGGTGGACCCCCCCAGAGATTCGAATTCTGGGAAGTGTTAGCATTGTTCTGTATTTTAGAATTGCTGAGGCTATTGCATCAAAACTTTACAACTTTGTTTTTACTTTTGTTATATATGATTTTATTGCACTTTGCATAACTTCTTTCCAGTTACCTATAACACCTGTTTGATAATTATCTGTAGCTTTAACATAAATTGTATGTTCTCTCTTGTCACTATTTTCTTTTACACTAATCTCTGTTGAAATTTCTGTGCTTAAAGTCATAGCCCAAAAACCTGGATTCATCCAAGACCAAAACTTATCTATTTGAACATCAACAATAAATGTTTTATTAGTTGTATTTTCTTTGTTTTCTATAACATTGTAACCAGCTTCTAAAAATGCAAGCTTTACTGCATCTTTGATAACGGATGGTATCGTTTGTCCATCTTTTAGGACAATATCACCAAGTGCTTTACCATAAGTATTTCGTTTACGTGCTATAGCACGAGACCTAATCTCTTCATTTCCTAATTCATCTGGATCAAGTGATGGTGTACTTGGTAAAGCGGGTTTTAATTCAAACATTCTTTTGTCAATTACAGAATTAATATATACAGTATGCCCATTATCATTGGATGGTTTTTCAGACGCCGGCATATGTAAAGATATTTCATCTCGTTTTAAAGCACAACCACTGAATAACAGCAAACCTAGGGAAAGTACTAGTAGAGTAGATTTTTGTATCATGAAATATTCCTTGAATGGTTTAGTTTATTCTTAATACTTAGTAAGTGATATATTACTTTTTATTAAAAAGTCCTTGATATATGTTATCAACTATATGATTAATATAAAATTAGACAAAAATATAGTGCGACCAATCTGCGACCAAAATCACAAATAGTCCGGTTTACTGACCGGCGAGTTATAAAAATATAGACATTAGTATAGCTTGTGAAAAATCTCTGTAAGTATCGTGTATAAAGGGATTGTGTAAAATAGATGGTGGACCCTCAGAGATTCGAACTCTGAGAAGTATGATTCACTGCTATCTCACATCTGCTTAGACTAGTCTATTATAACGCCTATATCCACTACTGTCCTCTAAAACACAGGTAATTTCAAATAAATCTTTGGCTATACGTTCGTTTTTTGAAAGTGAAGATACTGTTTATTCATAGATTTATATATAAATGACTGACAGTCAATTTTTTTCATAAATTTGTCAGCCTCTTTTTGTGTAATCTGACGATGCTTTAAAGCATCACTTATAAGTGTTTCTGAAAGATATACATGTTCCATGACTTTTTATTCCTTATGTTAATTTCAAGGAAAAGTTTAACGTGGTTGTGTTAGTAGACTATTAGTAGCATAGATATACAAAAACATGTATTAGATTTAGGTAGTATGATTTAGCATTCGTAATGTCAGATACCATTTAGTAGTAAAAGTACGACAAATCTACGACCAATTTAACATAAAAACCACAAATACTCCGGTCTACTGACTAGAAAGCTACTGTCTTTCAACATCCTCATAAGATACTATTAATCACTCTTTTTGTTAAGTTGATATCATAGCATCAATGGTTTCTGCCACACTCTTGCCAAGAGCACTCAGGTTATAGCCACCTTCAAGCATAAAAATCTTTGGAACATCAGATGATTTCATAATTGATTCTACGATTTTTTTTATTCCCTCTGTACTAACTTCCAGCTGTGCTAAAGGATCTGCCTTATGTAAGTCATAGCCTGCTGAAACAAGTATGATATCAGGATTAAACCACTCAATATCAAGGGGAAGCTCATCTTCGTAGATAGGGAGAATATCATCATCCGAACTAAAAGAGCGCATTGGAAAGTTATGTGTAAACCCTTCTCCCTCTCCACTACCTCGTTCATCAAATGAACCACTACCCGGATACGCTGGATACTCATGTGTACTAAAGTAAAAGACACTAGAATCACCATAAAAAATTTCTTGAGTTCCGTTACCGTGATGCACGTCAAAATCGATTATCATCACTTTTTCATACCCCACAAATTGAGCATAACGGGCGGTAATAGCGATGTTGTTAAATAAACAAAACCCCATAGCCTGGTTGCTTGTTGCATGATGCCCTGGTGGTCTTACTGCGCAGAATGCACTCTTGACTTTTTCTGAAAGAACTAAGTCTACTGCTTCTTTACCAGCTCCTACTGC
>JBDLHW010000175.1:0-4399 GCA_039715155.1 Campylobacterota bacterium
TGAAGGTAAAGCCAAAACTCTCTCCTATATAAATGCAGTAAAAAGTGCCCTTAAATTACTATAACTTATACTAAAAGATAATAATTTTCCTTTAAGAAAAAATTGCTAAAATTCTGCTCGAATAAAGATAAACTTTATCTTTAAATAAATACTATCAAGGTAAATAATGAAAACAGTTCTTACATTAGCAATCGCTGCTACATCAACTCTTATGGCTTCATCATTAATAACTGATGCTAAAAATGCAGGTCTTAAACCTATTCCGGCTTCTTCATCTGAGCTTATGAAATTAATAGATAACCCTAAAAACCCTATTACAGATGCAAAAGTTGAACTTGGAAAGAAACTCTTTTTTGACCCAAGACTCTCTAAAAGTCAGATTATCAGCTGTAACTTCTGTCACAACCTTGGTGAAGGTGGAGATGATGGTGTTGAAGCATCTATCGGTCATAAATGGACTGCTAATCCACACCACGTAAATGCTCCTACTGTTTATAATGCAGTATTTTTTGAAGCTCAGTTCTGGGATGGTCGTGCTAAAGATGTTGAAGAGCAAGCGCAAGGTCCTATCCAAGCTCACCCAGAGATGGCAGCTACTACAGAGCATGTAGAGAGTGTTATTAACTCTATTCCAGAATATGTAAACGAGTTTAAAAACGCTTATGGTAACGATATAAAGATCTCTTTCACTAAAGTTACTGATGCTATCGCTCTTTTTGAAAGAACTCTTGTAACTCCGTCTGCTTATGATGATTACTTAAATGGTGATGAAAATGCAATGACTCCTGCTCAAAAAGAGGGTCTTGATACTTTCATTGAAGTTGGTTGTGCATCATGTCATACAGGTGTTGCTCTTGGTGGAGCTATGAATGCATTTAATGTAACTGGAACTTATAAACACCAAAATGTAGGTGACTTCAGTGGTGATAAAAACGGTATGGTAAAAGTTCCTACACTTAGAAACATCACACAAACTGCACCTTACTACCACAATGGTAAAATCTGGTCTCTTAAAGAGGCAATCAGTGAAATGGGTAGAATTCAACTTGGAAAAGAGCTATCTCAAAAAGAGGTAAACTCTATAAATGAATTTATGAAAGCCTTAGAAGGTAGAAAAGCTCCTGTTATCTACCCAATGCTTCCATCTTCAACTTCTTCAACTCCAAAACCGGATATGAACTAAAAATATAGCAACCTCTCGGTTGCTATACAAGAAAGCTATCAGATTAAAAGATGTATAATTTGTAATAGACCAATATAAGGTAAACAAATGAAAGCATTACTTTTTATAATTCCCCTACTTTTAGTTACTACACTCAGTGCAAAAGATGTAGTCTTAGATACAACAACTTCTCTCATTTGGCAGGATGCTCCTATAAATGAAGATGCATTAGTCACATACAAAGAGGCACAAAACTATTGTAAGTTTCTGAAGATAGATGAGTATGAAGATTTTCGCCTTCCTACTATGATAGAACTCCAAACATTAATTGATTACAATAACTATAAACCTGCTATTTTAAATGGTTTTAAATATGTTGAGAATACTACATACTGGACAACAACAGTTTTTGCTGATGCTCATGATGAACGCTGGACAATTGATTTTGAAAAAGGCTCTCGTAGTGTAAAGGCGACATACTATGACAGACACTTTAGATGTGTTCAAAAATTAAAATAGTCCTACTATTCTTACTGGTAATTACTATGGAAAATCTAAATGCCCAACGAGCTTGTACAGTTGCTGGAACATTTTACTCCGACAATAAAAGTGAGCTCTCATCACAGATCAAATCCCTGCTGCAATATGCAACTAAATTTAAAGAGGAAGATGTTCAAGCTATTATAGTTCCTCACGCCGGTTATGTTTTTTCTGCACAAACAGCCGCTACAGCTTATGCAACACTGAGTAAAAAGTATAAAAACATCTTTCTCATAGGTTCAAGTCATCACGTGAGCTTTGATGGTGCTTCAATCTATAACATAGGTAACTACAAAACACCACTAGGTGAGATTCATACAAATCACACAATAGTCTCTTCACTTATGCAAAATCCTCTCTTTACCTACAATAGAGATGCCCACACTAAAGAGCATACACTAGAGGTTCAGCTTCCATTCTTACAGACTATTTATGGTGATGAGTTGAATATTGTTCCTATTATTATGGCTACTCAGAATATGGAGAGTATTATTGAGATATCTAAGCTCTTAAAGCCCTACTTTGATGATGAGAACAATCTCTTTGTTATTAGTACAGACCTCTCCCACTATCCTGATTATGAAGATGCAAATGCAGTGGATAGAAGAACTTTAAATGCATTGACAAAAAACAATCCTCAAGAGTTTATAGATACAATTGTCAAAAATGAAGGCTTAAATATAAGAGGCCTTGCTACTTCTGCTTGTGGATGGAGCTCACTTTTAGTTCTTCTGAATATGACAAAAGATGAAAACTATAAATATGAAATAGTAGAGCATAAAAACTCTGGTGATACACAATATGGAGAGAAAGAGAGAGTTGTAGGTTATGGAGCACTACGCGTTTATCAGGATAATGAACAGTTTTTCTTGAGTGATAAAGAGAAAAAGGAGCTTCTAAATCTTGCAAAACTATCTCTCTATGAAGCAACCATAAATGACAGAAGAGTTGAGATAGACGAAAGTAGAGTATCCTCTAAACTAAAACAGCATCTTGGAGCCTTTGTAACGCTAAATAAACACAAACAACTCAGAGGGTGCATAGGTCAGTTTGAGCCAGATCAACCACTCTACAGAGTTGTTGTTGAGATGGCAATTTCAGCAGCGAAATTTGACAATCGATTCAATCAAGTCACTGAAGATGAGCTAAAAGACATTGACTTGGAGATATCAGTACTCACCCCTAGAAAAAAGATAGACTCTATAGATGAGATTAAAATAGGTAGAGATGGAATCTATATAAAATATGGAAATAAAAACGGAACTTATCTACCCCAAGTAGCTACAGATATGAAATGGGATGTAGAAGAGTTTGTAAGAAGTTGCTGTGAAGAAAAAGCTGGGATATCTCCTGATAACTGCAAAAATGCTGAAATTTTCACCTACGAAGCAATAGTTTTTTAAAGGAATGACTTATAAAGCAACATTTCAATATTGATGGACAATACCTATTTAAAACTCTCTTGTTCTGTTCAACAACCCCTTAAGGTTTATGAGAATTTACAGTTTAACCCAATAAGATCTGGTCTGTGGACTTTATGGCTGACAATCTTTGGAATGGTAAGCGATTTAATGGCTCATTTCGTAGAGAACTGCTTGATTGTTATGTGTTTAGCACATTAAGAGAAGTCAGGGATTATGTTGAAGATTGGATGCATGACTATAATTATCACAGGCCTCATGAAGCGTTAGGTGACTAACACCTATTCAATATTTAAAACGCTATAATCAAACTCAAGAAAAGTTCGCCTAAAAGTGGTCCATTTTTTGGGGATGGCTACATTATAATATGCATATTCTTATAATTTTTGAAGTCCAAAAAAGTCAACTTCTCTATGCTTATTGAGTTCTAACTTATTACTATTTTTCTGTAGTAAAGGTATATTTTTAGAGCAGTGTATGTAAGCCTCTTCTATTTGAATTACTATCCAAAAAGATACTTTCTGTTTAGAGGTAATTGGTGTAACTTCTGAACCTCTTTCAGCTATAAAAGACATTAGTTCTTCTTCTGTCAACATCTTTGCTTTTCCATTTACATGTAAACCAACCTTATTCTCAAAAAAGTCTACAAATAACATGCCTATATGTGGATTTTCTGATATATTTCCAAGTGATGCGAGAACACCATTCCCTTTATAGTCTGGATAAGCAATATAATTTTCATCTACTACCATAACAAACCCTGCTTCACCGGAACGAAGTGAATTATCACATTCACCATTTCTATCAGATGTAGCGATAAACACCATCTCTTGCTTGGAAATAAATTCTTTCATTTCCGGTGCTAAATAATCTAACATTTGTCTATTATAAAAATCTTCTGCTTTAGCTCTAGTGTTAAATTCCTCTTGCTTTCTATGTTCTCCATCTGAACCTGGTAGTGTCTTATTACCCATACAATTCCTCTTAAAAGTATATATATTAATTTAAATGCGAACTATAGTGTATTTCTTCAAAATTGTACATAGAGTACTGAATATAAGTAATAATTTGTGTATCCTTCGTTTTTTCCATAAGTAGTACCTTTTTGAGCATGTTCAAAAATTCAACTCTTTATGGAACAGTCTTTCTGTTACTAAAATTTGTTCCAAAGATAAGGGAGACTGTGAAAGAACTAACCCTGTATAAGTAAAAAGAGTCGAGCCTAAGAATATTTTTCAAGGTTTAGACGCGTAAACTCATTTTTTGAAGAAAAAAA
>JBDLHW010000176.1:0-4398 GCA_039715155.1 Campylobacterota bacterium
CATTTGAGTTTAAACTAGCTGCTCTCAACTGGTCACAACCTAAGAGTAAGCGCCAGGTCTCAACAGTCGCATAGTTTAAATCTACTTTCAAAGCTCTATCCCTTGAAAAATAGAACAGCTCTTCAAAATCGATATTCTCCAAAGAGTTTTCATTGTACCTACTCATATAAAAAGCGTTTATATCGTCAAGATGATCTTGCGAAACTATATAATCTCTGAATAGATAAGGCTTTTCATTGAATATGCTGCTATTATAAGACATATCTTCTTTGATTTTGCTCATATTGTCGAGTAAAATATTTATATATTCACTATTTATATTATAATTATTCAAATAAGAGTTTAAAGCATTTACTCTATCCACATTCTTTGTGTCATCTATGTTAAGCAGGCTGTTAACATTAAATTTTGATCTTGCACTACTTAAGCTCACAGCTACACTAAGCCCATTACTCTCAAATTGCATTATCTCAGTTTCTGATAAAAAAAGGTATAGAGACTCTATGGATTCCTCTTTTACAATCAAGTCCAACTCTGAAGAGTTTTGCAAAATACTCACTATATCATCTAAAACAACGCTTGTCTGCAGTGTAAAGTTATGATGCCCAACCTCTTTTGTAGCTTGGGACGACTGGGATAATCCTACACCTATGGCAACAGTTATAGTTATTATAAAAAAGAGTGTGATTATTAAAGCAATTGCTTTTCTTTTATACATAACTAGCCTATACTCATAGAAAATATTGGAAGTAACATCGCAGCTACAATAAAACCTATACTTCCGCCTACAAAAAGCATAAGAACCGGTTCTAGCAGCGTCAAAAGAGTACTAATCCTGTCACGATTCTCTTCAAAATATAGTTCGGATATATTTATTAAAACATTTTCAACTTGCGAAGTCTCCTCCCCAAGTACTATAGACTGGATAAATGTATTATCTATTTTTACGTTTGATTCATTTAGTGCGCTTGAAAGCAGTTTCCCCTCCACAACTTTTTTTGAAGCATCTTCAAACAGTTTTCTCATAACCAAATTATCTAAAATTCCAGCACTTAGATTGACAGTCTGAACAAATGGTACTCCTGACCTGGTTAAAAGTGAAGCTATATATGAAAACCTTGCCAGTTCACTTTTTTCTACAATACGCCCAAAAAAAGGCAGTTTTAATATCATTCTATTAACACTGTATGCAAAAGTGTGACTATTTCTCATTAAGAACATAAATAGAATTACAGACATTGACAGGAAAGCTAAAATTGTTATGAAGTTTTCATTAAAAAAATCTCCGACAGCTATAACAACTTTAGTTGGTGCCGGAAGTTCCTGGTTCATACTTACAAATATATCAGTAATTTGAGGAACAACAAATGCAAGCATGAATGAGATCATAATCAGCGAAACAAATACCATAAAAGATGGGTAGGTAAACGCTCTTTTTATCTCTTTTGTAATCTTATCCTGCTCTTTTAAGAAACGATATAACTCTATCAGTACTTCATCTAAGATTCCACTATTTTCACTAACCTTTATAGACTGTTTAAAAAACTCAGGAAGCTCCACAATCGTCTGTGTATCGAGTGCTGCGTAAAAAGTTTTTCCTTCATCCAGATGAGTACTTACTGTAGCTAAAAAAAGTTTTATCTTTTTATTTGATTCATAATGAGTCTGAGCTATTTTGAGGGCTGAAACTATATTTATACCAGACCTGATATACATTGCCAGTTCACGCGAAAGGGATGCTAAATCTTTTGAAGGAATCTTATACCTACCACCAAATTCAATATTTGAAATGATAGAGGGAGTCTCTTCATCTATGCTCTCATAAATAATATTTTTACTTTTTAATTTACTTTTTGCCTGCTCTAACGATACAGCTTCTATCTTGTCCTTGACTACATTACCATTAACATCCAATCCTATAAATTTAAATATCATCGTGTCACTTCTTCTATATGTCTCTGCTTAGCATCTAAGGCTTCAGCCATGGAAGCATACTCTACAGTTGGAGAGATGTATGTTGAAAAATCATATACTGAATCTTTGAATTCAACTAACACTTGGTCTCCAACTCCATTTCTACCCATCTCATAAGAGAAACAGACATCCTCCTGAACACCCTCTTGATTGAAATAGACATCTTGCATTACCTCTTGAGGACCGGAAAAATATTCATATCTATAAACTCTAATGCTATCATCTAAAAAATCATCTATTCTCTCTGTTTTAACTCCATCAACCAAAACATCACACGAGGAACAGTCATCAAGGCACAAAAACCGGATATCACGCTTATATTTAAATTTTTGCAGATACTCTTTTAAGTTTTTTAAAGTAATATTCACACCTTTCTCTCTTGATTCTTGAAAGTTATTGACCGATAGATTATATATCACTCCCATTATAACTATCACTATCAAAAGTTCCAATATGGAAAAAGCTTCTCTGTTGATTCTCAATTACACTCACTCAGCTTAATATCTTCAGATTCACTCTTTCCACCCTCTTTTCTGTCAGCTCCTAAGGATATGATCTCTATATTGCCATCATCATTTATGTAGATAAAATTACTACCCCATGAATCTTTTGGTACTTTTGAATCTTTAAAATAGGCACTTGACGAGTATCCAGGGTATTTATCTTTATCTGGGTTAACGGAGAGAGCCTCCAGTCCTTCTGTAGTAGATGGGTAAGCACCATTGTCAATCTTAAACATATCTAAGGAGCTGTTGTAAATACTCTTCATCTGAACACAGACAAGCTTACGTTTAGCCTCCTCAGCTTTACCGACAAGACTCGGCATCACCATAGATGCCAAGAGTCCTAAAATAACGATAACTATCATCAACTCAATAAGTGAGAACGCCTTCTTTTGCATACCATCGCCTTTTAAAAATTTTACTTACTTAATTATAGTACAAAAATCTTGTTTTTAATATTTAAAACTATGAATTGTGAAAATATGGTTTATTCTAAGTTGAGAAATTTTTGATTTATATGAATAAGAATAACTTACTCAAAATTATGAGTAAGTTAAAATGTGTCTTATTTTAGTAAAGAACCAACTATAATAATCCCACCCCATGAATTAGTCTCGATTGCATTTTCGTGCAAGAAAGATGGAACAACCGGATCAAATCCAAGTGACATTATAACTACATCAGCATTAACTCTAGCTATTCCCCTCTTTTACTAGCTTCTAGTGTTGGTCTTGCACTTCTAGGAATAATCATCCAGATTTTCCTTATTTCACTTCTATAACTATGTAAGATATCCTGTGCTTTTTGGCTTCCTGTTTTTTCTACGAAATCTTTTAAAAGATTTTTCAACTCAAACATATCTGCATCAAACTCATCATTATCAAGTCTGATAGCTTCTACAAGCTCTGTATTGATTTTTTCATAGAATGTTCTATCTTCATCATAAACAAATGCTTTACCACCAGTCATACCAGCACCAAAGTTAACACCTGTTTTACCTAAGATTACAACTGTACCACCTGTCATATATTCACATGGGTGATCTCCAGTACCTTCAACAATTGTTGTAACTCCAGAGTTTCTTACAGCAAACCTCTCACCAACTTGACCATTGATATAAAGAGAACCACCTGTAGCGCCATAAAGACAAGTATTTCCACCAAGAGCAAACTCTTGTCCACTGTTTTCAGCAGTAATTACAATATTACCACCATTCATACCTTTACCAATGTAGTCATTTCCTGCACCATCAAGGTTGATATTAATACCCTTAGTCATGAATGCACCTAAAGATTGTCCTGCAACACCTTTCATATTTATTGTAATTGTGTTGTCAGGCAGTCCATTATTTCCATATCTTGAAGCAATCTCACCTGAGATTCTAGTAGCAAAACTTCTATTTAAGTTAGAGATCTCTTTTTCTAGTACAATTGGCTTTTGTGGGTTTTCAATTGTTGGCAATAACTCTTCAATCATTGCTTTTTCATACTCATTTTGATCATATGGTTCATTGAATGGTACTTGACATGTATTGACACCTTCAATTCTATAAAGTAGTGATTCAAAGTCAAATTTTTGTGCGAACTCATCATCAATAACTTTTAACAGGTGATCTTGACCAATAATCTCTTCTAAAGATTTATAACCAAGTGATGCAAGAATCTCTCTAACATCCTCAGCTAAGAGTGTAAAGTAGTTAACAACTTTATCAACATTACCGTTAAATTTTTCTCTTAGTTTTTCATCCTGTGTTGCAACACCAACGGCACATGTATTCATGTGACACACTCTAAGCATAATACAACCTACAATTACGAGTGCACCCGTACCAAACGCATACTCTTCAGCACCCATAATAGCAGCTTTTACAACATCAAGACCAGTTTTCAGACCACCATCAGTTTCAAGTGTCACTTGACCT
>JBDLHW010000177.1:0-4254 GCA_039715155.1 Campylobacterota bacterium
TCTTTTTATAGAGCAGGATAAGTCATACATATCTTCTATTATTAAAGAGGGAACTAAAACTGTAGCTATTGAAGCTGCTCGTGGTTTAGAGTGGTACAAACTAGCAGATGAAGTAATCTCTATGGATAGCTTTGGTGCATCAGCTCCAGCAGGTCAGCTTTTTGAGAAGTTTGGTTTCTCTGTGGATGCTATTGTAGAGAAGATTAATTAGTTTTAATCTTCTCTTATTGAGGTAAAGTATGAGAGTTGTTATCATTATAATACTTATGGATATTTTTATATTTTCACTTGGTGCAGCACTTACCGAACATAATCATAAAGTTTTAGACATTCATAAATGTCACTATCAGCTACACGGGTATAGATACTACTCGACGATGGAAGAGTAAAGAGGAGTTCTACTTTTTCTCTTTTATCTGCGTACTTTTTTTTGTTGCGTTGTTATCTGAAAATATTGACACTCCTAGAGCCTTTTTCCCAAAAGTACTTTTTGTATTACCGTAAAGATGACTGCTCTTACCTCCATGCATATCTATCTTACCTGTTTGGTACTCCCCAAAACATGCTGATACTATTAAAATGGTTATAGCTAGAGTTTTCATCTATCTTCTCCGTAAGCAGGTTTAGTCTGAATCCTGCTATCTACATATCCACGCCCAACTGTAAAATGGTACAGAGATTGAAAACGATTGTCTTTAAGACCAAGTAAGCCATGAACCGTGTCATCTAAGAAACATCCTATACCTGTCCCGGAGAGTCCCAAAGATGTGGCTTCGAGATAGAGTTGTTGACCGATAGCTCCACACTCCCAGTATAACTCTTTGTATCTATGTGCTCCATGCTTTTGAATCTGCTCAGAGAAATTACATAATATCCCAAGAGAGAAAGCTCCATCACTTGCTATATCTTGTGAGCAGCTTATTGCCTTTGAAGCCATCATTAAATCCCTCTCTTCTAAAAGGTAGAGGTTCTCTATTGCACACTCTTTCCATAAAAAGGCAGTATGTATCTGCTCTTTGAGAGCTGCTTTGTCTCTCTCATTTCGTATATAGATATAGAGACCAGGTTCATAATCTTCAACTCTGTGGACAAAGAGAACTAAATGGGCTGAATTCTCTTTTGCATCAAGGGATCCGTGAACACTCGATAGTAGAGAGTGAAACTGCTCTTTTGTTATTTTAGATCTAAGCTTCTCCATAACATGAATACTTCTACGGCTTATCACTACTGTTTTTGAATCTTGAGTAGGCTCTTTGGCAACTAAAGAGCGTTTAATTCTATTTTGAGCTATTTGAGCAGTTGAAGTTGCGTTCTCTATCTCAGGTATAATATCCCAACTTTGCATACTAGAGCTTAGTCGGTTTGCAACTCCTTCATATTGTAAAGGAGCAGACTCTACTAGAGTATCTATATTGAGTGAAGGGTCAATGTACTCGGGAGATACTACAAAGAGCATATCTCCTATCTCTGTTTCAAAAAACCTCTCACTTTGATTCAGACCTAAAAGAGTAGATATATCGGCATCGCTTACACTGTCGAGTCTTGTTATTTTCCAGCCTAACATTTTTGCTGAGACTACGAGTGACTGCCAGGCGTGTCCTGAGTCAAGATTTACGTAACGAAACGCACGCTCTCCATATTTCCATACCTCACGCCAAGAGATACTTGAAAGCCCTAGCAGAAAGCTATTTTTTGGTAGAGTTTCCCAAAAAGATGTATCAAAGGCTGCAAGGTGTTCAAGGGCATGGTCTTTTGGAGTGTAGTGAAGCAGAGCTGTTTTGTTTTTTTGCTCTTCTAAGATAGGTGGTAAAATAAGATAAGTCTCTGTTGGATGTAGGTTTCCACTAGAAGCGTTACATCTAACTGCCCATGAATTCCCTTCTGAAACCTTCCAAGCAGCCAAACCCATTGAAAACTGCAGAAGCTGAGAGATTGACTCTTTTAAAAGGGGAGCAGAAGGTAGATCAGAGTCTAGTAGATGATAGGGAGGTGTTGCATTTTCTAGAGCCAATGGAAGCTTTATACTCTCTGTACCATTATAGTTTCTAAAAGGATTCGGCTGGGTACTCCAATCCATATATCCAAGTGAACGGGCATATTTATGCTGTGAGTGTTTTGTAGTTTCATGGTAGTGAAAAACTCTCTGTAGTGATTTATTCATGCTCAAAGTTTAATGAAGTTATCTTAATCATAGCTCTAAAAAAAATCTCACTTTTAAATAGTAGGCAACTTTAATATCGAACTTGATAAAAACACATTATGAAATTCTCAAACTTAAAACTAACAACACCATATCTAGAACATGATGCTATTTTTTATACTAAAGTAGACCCCACACCACTCCATAAACCATTTCTCATCTCCATTTCACAGAGTGCTGCAGAGCTTTTAGAGGTAGATGAGGATTTAAACCTTGATGAAGAGCTTATTAACATTGTCAATGGAAAAACAAAACTAGAGGGAAGTGAGACCTTTGCTATGTGTTACTCTGGACATCAGTTTGGTCAGTTTGCAGGACGCTTAGGTGATGGTAGGGCTATTAATCTAGGTAAAGTAAATGGGCAGAACTTACAACTCAAAGGTTCTGGTCTGACAGAATACTCTCGCCAAGGAGATGGTCGTGCAGTTCTTCGTTCAAGCATACGAGAGTATCTTATGAGTGAGGCTATGTACGGGCTTGGGATTGAGACTTCTCGTGCATTAGCTCTTATAGGAAGTGATACAGATGTAGCTCGTGAGCGATGGGAGAAGGGTGCCATAGTACTACGTCTTTCACCTACATGGGTACGTTTTGGAACATTTGAATACTTTAATTCGACAGGCCAGCATGAGAAACTTCAGCAACTTGCAGATTATGTCATAGATGAAAGCTTTCCCTATCTAAAAGGGGAGGAGGGTGTATATCTTAAAACGTACGCTGAGATAGTAAAAAATACAGCAGCTACAATTGCAAGATGGCAGAGTGTTGGGTTTAATCACGGGGTGATGAATACTGACAATATGTCTATAGATGGAAGAACGATAGACTATGGCCCCTTTGCATTTTTAGATGATTATGATAAACATTATGTCTGTAACCATACTGATAGAGAGGGACGTTATAGCTTTGGAAGTCAACCAGGAATTGCACATTGGAACTTAGATATGCTTGCCCGTACACTTTCGCCAATCATAAACTATGAATTAGCCGAAGAGGTACTTGATGATGTTTTTAGAAGTACATTTGAGAATGTTTATTCAGAGATTATGTATGATAAAATAGGTCTTGAAACAGAAGATGAAGATGATAAAGAGCTGTTTCACAAGATGCTCTCAGCCTTAGGAAATGCAACTATTGACTACACAATGTTCTTTAGAAAACTTTCTAGATATAGTGGTGATAAGTCTGGTATCTTAGATATCTCTATCAATAGAGCACCTTTAGAGAGTTGGCTAGAACGCTATGATGAGCGTTTAGAAAAAGAGAGTCAGAGTGAAGCCAAACGCCATGAGAAGATGTTAAAAGTAAATCCAAAGTATGTGCTTAAAAATCATATACTTCAAGAGGCGATAGTAAAAGCCGAGGAGCATGACTTTAGTATGGTAAACGAACTTTTAAAGGTTGCACTTTCTCCTTTTGATGAACATGAGGAGCTAGAGCATCTTTGTAGACCTACACCGATAGAGTCTAAAAATATTAAGTTGAGCTGCTCATCTTAACTCTTTAACCATGCTAACAAACTGCTTACAGTTGAGTGTTATAATTTTCCTATCTAAAAACAAAGGATAAACATGAAAAAATTAACAGTGACACTATTAGTATTAGCAGCTTTAGCTTCAAGTGCATTTGCACATCACCCATCCCCTTCAGATAATGCAGGTGGTAACATGTCCGATAACTCAGGACACTTGAACATAGTGTTTTAATACTACGGTGTGGTTATATGCCACACCGACTTTTTTTCAACTTACAGGTACCTCAGAATCTCCACCCCGATAAATATAATTCCCAGGAACATAACAGAAGATATAAAGACTAGAGCAGTTACAACTTTAGGTCTACAGTCATACAGAGATGCAAGGTTTACATTTGCAACTGCAAGTGGCATCAAGAGTTCTATAAAAATTATTCCCTTTATCATACTATCTAACTCAATATTTGCAAGAACTATGAATGCAATGGCAGGGAGGAGTATAAACTTGAAAGTGAGAACCCAGATAACTAATTTTTTACTAATCTCTTTTATCTTTGTTCCATGGAGATAGATACCAAAC
>JBDLHW010000178.1:0-4232 GCA_039715155.1 Campylobacterota bacterium
ATGATTTTTGCTTCTTCTCTCGTTCTTCCAAAACTTACTACTGCTAAGTTTTTAATAATCATATAGTTTGGTGCTGCATTTAACATCGTCTCACCACTCTCATTTCTTTTAAAATACTCCGCGTAATCTTTCATATATCTCTCAAGTCCACCAATCAGATCAGTATCCTCCATAATCAAGGGAACCCTTTTTGTACGAATAATATGCTCAGGTGTTAAAACACCGCGAGTAGCAAACTCTCTTAAGTTTTCTTGAGAAGCATAAAAACCGGCCAGCGGTGTCTGATTAATAGCTATATGAACTTCATGACCTTTATAATCTGAGAATACTTTTACTACTCTAGCTATATCACAATCACTATGCACATAGTTATGTTGAATTTGAACTACGGCATTTACATCAAGAAAATCTTCAGCCTTGCTCACTGCATCTATCATCTTGTCGTATGCATTTTTAGCACTATCATCAAAAGTAAAAATACCGTGATTATGCAGGATAATCCCATCAAGAGAGTCCCAATCTACACCTTTTGTCATCTCATAAATCTTTTGGGCTAAAATAAAACCTGGCATAACATAGGGAACTACTAAAAAATTTGGGAAAAGATTTTTAATTGTAGCTTGTCCTGTCTCAGAGTTTGAGATAGTTACAATTGCATCGGCGTGAGTATGATCTACAAACTTATAGGGAATAAGTGCGTGAAGGATAGCTTCAACAGATGGATTTGGAGCTTTGTCATCCAACATTGCAGCTTTTTGTTGGCTTACCATATCGCTGTCACTCAGCTTATCCAGTTTAGCCATATCTAAAAGTGTGTCTAGATATACAGGAGAAAAGCCTTCAGCTTCTATGCTTACTAAATCCCAACCACTTCCCTTTACTAAAAGTACATCCTCACCATTCATCTTAGTCTTAACAGATGTGTTTCCACCACCATGTAAAACTAGCTCATCATTTTGACCCAAAAGGTTTGAGGTGTAAACTCTTAAATCTAAATCAGTTTTACACTCTGCAGCTTTTGCATCACTCCATAAATTATCCATATATCTATCCTAAAACTTCAAGTTCATCTGAGTATTTATCCACACAGTATGGTTCATAAGATGATTTATAGACTTTATAATGTGCAGAAGCTTTATGTCCATCAAGTGCGGCTTCATCTCTCCAAGTCTCTACTGCCATAAATCTTTTTCTATCATTTTCATACTGAAAAATTTCATAAAAGATACAACCATCTTCAGCCTGGCTTGGTATTACCATAGCACTCAAAAGTTCTTTCATCTTTTCTTCACACTCCTCTTTTGCTATAAAAGTTACAGATTTTGTTATTGTCATACGCTTTTTCCTATAATGCTTAATATTTAATCTTGGAGATTATATCAAATTTAGACAACTATACTATAATAAATAAAAATTATTTATAAGAGTCAAGTAAAATGGAATTATTACTACATATTGAAGACATCATAGAAAAAAATGGTTCAGACTTTGAACTTTCAAAACTTTTTAAACAGTATATTAAAAATTATAAAGAGTCCCTTCCTGAGCTTTTCGAGAGTTCACAAGGAAAAGATTTTTTAGTAAAACATACAAAAAAACTAGACTCCATCATCTCTCTTATGTACAAGACTGTTCTAAGACGTATGTTTGGAAACTACCTCCCTATGCGCAACTCCATTCCTATCACAGTAGTTGCACTTGGAAGTTACGGACGTGAGCAGCTCTGTGTCCACAGTGATATAGACCTTCTGATAGTTTATGAAGATGTCGAGGGTTATGAGACTAAACTTATCATAGAAAAATTGTTTTATTTAGCCCTGGATGCGGGACTTAAACTTGGTCATAGAGTTCATACTGTTGATGATCTTTTCAACTCATCCTTAGAAGATATAACTATAAAAACATCACTGATGGAAGCCAGGTTTATAGCCGGGTCCAACTTCACTTGGCACAACACACAAAATGCACTGAACAGAATTCGTATACATGATCAAAAAGAGTTTATTCTTGCCAAAATTGAAGAGGCACAAACTAGAAGAAAAAAATATCCAAGATCAATGCAGCCAAATATTAAAGAGAGCGTTGGAGGACTTCGTGACTCTCAACTTATTTCCTGGATAGCTCACTTAATATATAATATAAATAATTTACGGGACCTCTCGGGTAAACTATTTTCAGATGAAGAGTACAGAGAGTATCGTGTTGCACTTGAGCTTCTCTTTCGTGTTAGAAGTGCTCTGCATCTCATTACAAATAAGCAAGAGGATAGACTTCTTTTAGAACATATTCCACAAGCATCAAAAATGCTGGGCTTTAAAGATCAGAGAAAAATGGTTACTAAGGTTTTAGCTGCCCAGTGGAGAATCAGTAATTTCACGCAGATATTTGTTAAAAAAATGGTTCGACCATATCTAGCAGATATGAGTAATGTTGCGAAATTTAGAAAAAATCGTATCTCTAAAGGAGTATATGAGATAGACAATAGACTCTTCGCCTCATATAATCTTGAAACTGCACCTGTAGACACTCTACTCGAGACACTGGTCTCACTGCCTGATAAAGATTATAGATACGATGCAGGGTTTTTAAATCAATTTACATATACGAAAGTCTCCCTTCCCCTAAAGAGTAAAACCTACTCTCTTATTAAAGAGCTTTTTTATCGTGAAAAAATCTACTCATTTCTAAAACTCTTTTATGATGCAGGACTTCTGCACTACCTGTTTCCGAACTTTAAAAAAGTTTTACACCTGCCGCAGTTTGACGGTTACCATCACTATCCTGTCGATATTCACTCGATAAAATGCGTAAAAGCACTTGAAAATATAAAAGAGGAGTTTATTCAAAAACTTTACAATGAGCTAAGTAGTGATGAGAAACTTATCTTAAAAGTTGTGACACTCTTTCATGACACAGGAAAAGGGAGAAGGCAGGATCACAGCGAAGTTGGAGTAAAACTCATTGTTCCATTTTTAAAACGTCTTGAACTCTCTGATGAACTTATACAACGCTCCGTTATTTTAGTGAAAAACCATATCTTAATGAGCAGTGTTGCCTTTAAAGAGAATATTCACAATGAAAAGACTCTCTATAAATTCATGTCAAAGATAGTCGATGCAAAAAACCTAAAACTTCTCTATATCTTAACTTATGCTGATATAAATGGTGTTGGTGGTGATACATTTAACTCTTTTAACTCCAAACTTCTTTTAGATCTCTATAAAAGTACACTTGAAGTTGCCCAAAACACCAATCGTATTACAGATGCCAAAAAACGTCTTATTATAGAAAAGAGAGTTCAAAAAAATCTCGACTTTAAACTCCTCTCACGTCTGCAGCAGAAAAAAATTCTTAGTATTGAGTCAAATCTATTTTTCTTTAAAAACTCAGTAGATGAGATTATAGAGATTGCTAAAATTGCCAAAGAGGTAAAAGAGTATGATTTTAAAATTAAAAATAAAAAAACATTAACGATAGAGATATATAGAAAAATCCCTATAAATATAGGATATCTTCTCTCTACTCTTTCTCACTTAAGTGTCGCTAATATGGAGATTTTCACTCTATTTGATGGTGTTAAATATTTCAGGATAGATTTTATTAATAATGTAGAGGGAAGCGAACTTGTGGAGGTTCAAGAGATTATTGACAACTCTTTTGATATGAGCAGAGAGGTAATAATTAATAATGTTGCAATAAAAAGAGATGAGATAAAACTAGATTGTGATCACTCGTTAACACATGCTGAACTAACTGTACACACTAAGAACCAAAAAGGTCTTCTCTCTTACATCATGTACTGCTTTGAGCAACTAAATATTAACATTGTAACAGCTAAAATACACTCTACTAAACATAAGGCTAGAGATAGTTTCTTAATGGAAAAACAAAACAATATATGCGATAATGGCGACAAAATTTTTGAACTACTAACTAAAGGCAGCTGAATATGTGTGGAATCGTTGGATATCTCGGAGAAAAAAATACTAAAGAAATTTTACTAGACGGCCTTAAAGAGTTAGAGTACCGTGGTTATGATTCTGCTGGAATTGCAGTTTTAGAAGATGGAAACTTTGAGAGTTTTAAAGCCATCGGAAAATTGGTTAACCTAGAAGAGAAGACAAAAGATTTCAAAACAGAGAAGTTTGCTGCCGGTATTGGTCATACTAGATGGGCAACGCATGGAAAACCAACAGAGCTAAACGCACATCCACACTTAGGTGAAAGCTCTT
>JBDLHW010000179.1:0-4225 GCA_039715155.1 Campylobacterota bacterium
TAAAAATAAGAATATAAAAAATGGGAGTGTGGGTATTGTTGCAATTCCACAAAAGCGTAAAAATGGTCAGCTTAGAACACAAGGATTTTTAAAAGCTTTAAAAGAAAACAACTACAAAGCTGGCGGGTTACTAGAACAGATTGACTTTTCATGTGATGAGACTTATAGACTTACAGAAGAACTGTTGAGTAAAAATAAATCTATAAAAGCGATTTGGTTACAGGGTTCAGATCGTTATAAAGCAGCATTAAGGGCTATTAATGATCTTGAGTTAAAAAAAGATGTCTCCCTTATCACATTTGATGCAGAACCTGAGTTTTTAGAGTTAATTCCAAAAGGTGTTTTAATCGCTTCTGGAATGCAACAACCTTTTTTAATGGGTACAAAAGCGATAGAAAGCTTGGATAAGCACTTGAAGGGTAAAAAAGTTCAAAAGATTAAACAGTTGGATGTATTGACAGTTTCAACTGACAATATTAAGAACAACATAACAAATATTCAAAGGAATGTTTTCGGTATAAAATGAAAATTTTTCAAAAAAAAGTATCTCTATTATCATTTTTATCATTTATTACAGTATTAGCTGTTTCAACAGTTATCTTTATTCACTCAACATATAGTTATTTTGATGTTAAAAATAACTACCATGAGGAAACAAAAAACAATGTTCAAAAAAGTGCGATAAAACTTAGTAAAAATATCGCTCCATTAATAACAGCTTATCAGGTGAATGACTATCTAAAACTTATAGAAACAGAGCTTTTACTCAATAAATATGTTGCAATAATTATTCAAGATAACTTATATGCAGAGATTTTAGGTCAAAAAAACAATAAAGATGGTTATCTTTTACATAACAATGAAATAGAGCTTTATAGTAAATCTTTAAAGGAAAATATTGACAACTTATCTTCCTCGTATTATATTTACTCTGAACCTATTGTTGATGATACTAAGAATGTACTAGGTTCAATCGCAATTTATGCCTCTGACAGCAAGTTAAATAATCGTCTTGCTGAATTGATTCAACAAAATATACTTGATGCTCTTTTAATTATTATAGTATTGGTTATTTTACTTCATTTGTTAATGCGCTTAGTCTATGTCACACCCTTGTATAAGATTATTTTAAACTTGCAAGATTCAGACGAATTTGGAATACCTAAAAACAGACTTGATGATAGTAAGTTTATTGAAATTAGTTTACTCGTGAACAAAATCAATAAAATGCTTGAGACAATTCGTTCTTCAAAAATTGATCTAGCGAAAATCAATCAAAAATTAACATTTGAAAAAGAGAGATTTCAGCTGGCTATTGATGGAACCCGTGACGGAATGTGGGACTGGAACTTGAAAACTGATGCTGTTATTCACTCAGATCGCTTTGAAACAATGCTTGGATACAATGTAGGGGAATTGCCGGACACCATTGAAGCTTGGGATAAATTACTGCATCCTGATGATAAAAAAGAGGCATACAAAAAAGTTGAAGAGTATTTAAAAAGCTTAGGCACAAAAACTTATGAAAACACTTTTCGGATGAAAGCGAAAGATGGTTCATGGGTTTGGATCACAGGTCGTGGAAAAGCAATCTTTGACAGTGATGGAACTCCTTTACGATTTGTCGGTTTTAATACAGATGTCACAACACAAATAAATCATGCAGAAGAGTTAGAACATATCTCTAGACACGATATTTTAACCAGCTTGGCGAATAGATACGAGTTAAATGATCAATTGAGTAAAAGTATATCATTACATTTGCGAAGCGGACACAAACTTGCAGTGCTTTTTATTGACTTGGATGGCTTTAAAGAGATCAATGACACATATGGTCACGATGCCGGTGATCATGTTCTTATAACAATAGCAAACCGTATGAAAAATATTACTAGAAACGAAGATATAATCGCAAGATTAGGTGGAGATGAATTTGTTATTGTACTTACAAACTTTGATAATTATACAGAGATTGATAAATATACATATAAGCTCCTTGAAGAGATACAAAAGACCGTAGCATGCGAGTTAGATACAGAAAATGTATTACAAGTGACTTCAAGCATTGGTATCACATTCTTTTCTAAGAGTAATAATGTAGGCTCTGACGCATTAATAAGACAAGCTGACCAAGCAATGTATAAAGCAAAAAATAGTGGTAAAAACCGTTTTGAGTTCTTTGATATAGAAGAAGCGAATTTGACAAAAGCATTTCAAGAAAAACGAAAAAGTTTTTTAGATGCGATTAAAAATAATGAACTTGAAGTATACTATCAAGCTAAAGTCAACTTAAAGACAAAGGAAGTAGTTGCTTTTGAGTCCCTCATACGTTGGAATCATCCACAAAAAGGTTTAATAACTCCTGTTGATTTTTTAGATAGTTTACTTCATGATATACCTGCAATGAGGGAACTAGATATCTTTGTTTTAGATAGTTCTATAAAACAACTCTCCCAATGGTTAAAAGATGGCAGAAAAATATCAGTTAGTGTTAATGTCACAACTCATAGATTTATAACAAAAGAGTTTCAAGAGGACCTAGATGAAATTATGAGTAAATATCCAAATGTTTCAGCAGAATTTATCGAGCTTGAAATTCTTGAAAGTACTATTTTAGAAAATATGGAAAAGACCGTCAATACTATTAAACACTTTAATGAAAAAGGATTTTCAGTTGCACTTGATGACTATGGTACTGCTTATTCTTCTTTGACATATTTAAAAGAGCTTCCAGTCAATGCACTTAAAATAGATAAATCATTTGTAATTGACTTGTTTAACGATGAAGCAAATCAACATATTGTAGAAGGCTCAGTTGCATTAGCAAAAGCATTTAACATACATACAGTTGCAGAGGGTGTTGAAACTTTGGAACATGTGGAGTTCCTTCAAAGCTTAGGATGTGAATTTGCCCAAGGATATTTCTTTGCTAAACCACTTCCTGCTTCTAAATTGAAGTTTTAGGGGAGATTGTTTAGGAGTTTATGTGAACAACCTATAAGTGAAAATAAAAAGTAGTTAACTTCAGGCTATGGTTCTCATCATTGTTTTGATCTCTTTTTCTAAAAACTCAAGTGTCTCTTTCTTGTTTGCGTATTTGTATTGATGATAGTATTTACTAATATTCTTAAGTGATACCCCCAACTCTATTTCTACACGTTGTAAAAACAGTTCCATCGGCTCACTGTTCTTCTTATGTACACCTCTTTTTTCTAGCCTTTGCAAAAGCTTCTGCATAAGCTTTTGTCCCTTATCACCTGATTTAGAGTTTCGTATAAAATAAAATAACATTAAAGAAAAAAGTACAACACCTAAGAGTGTAAATAAAAACTTCAGGAGATATATAGTGTCATTTAAAAGGGATTCTAAAATTGCCATTTGCTTGAGTCTATCAAAGCCTAGTACCCATTTATTAACTAGGTATTTAAGATACATATATTGAAGGTTTATCTCTTCAAACCATTTTTTACCTGCATTCTCCCTGCCCTCTTCTTGGATACCTAAATTTACCACTGCTGTAGCTGTTGGCTCAAACCTAGTCCACCCTTTTTCTTCAAAATATAGTTCTACCCATGCATGGGCATCTTTTTGTCTTACTAAAAGATAGTTTTCAACTCTTCCTGTATCATTAGCTTTAAACCCAGTTACGACACGAGACGGGATTCCAAGAATCCGAGATGCTATTGCAAAGGAGGATGCGAAGTGAGTACAGTAACCCTCTTTTGCTTCAAACAAAAATGACTCCGCTATATGCTCTATGTTTAAGCCCTTAGGATTTACTTTATATGCTAATTTTTGCTTTTTAAAAAATTCTATTAGCTCTTTCGACTTCTCTTCTGCTCTTAAATTTTTACGAGCTATTGGCTCTAGGAACTTAACCATTTTAGGATACTCTGCTCTATCCACCTTCAAGGCATCATTAACATTTTTACTTGTTAACTTATAGTTCAAGGCAGAAGACAGACTATATCTCTTTTTCGAATATATCTCTTTTTGAGACTCAAGTGTATAATCAGCTTTTAGTTTTGTTTTTTCTAGCTCTTTTATAGGTATATCTAAAGCATAAATCCATTTTTCACCATGCGGGTATATAATCATCTCATACTCGATAAGATCATTGAGATTACTTAGCCTCTCTTTACTTAAATGATTTAATTTTTTCCAACTATTTTTTTTCTCTAAATAAAGTGTAGAACCTCTAAAATACAACTTCTCTTGAGGGGGT
>JBDLHW010000018.1:0-16568 GCA_039715155.1 Campylobacterota bacterium
TTGGTTGGGCTAAACCTGTTCCAATCAACACAGCAACTGTCATAGGTAGAGGTGGATATAATGCAGCTATGCAGGTTGACTTGGCCGGTATCGTTTACCACTTCACACTCGCAGTATTTGCCTCTATAGTTGTTGTTGCGATGGCTCAACCGACAAATGCAGATAGCTTAGTTTATATATTTGCATATATATTTGTGTTTCAACTACTAGTTATCAATGTAGTTCTAGGAGTATTTAACCTACTTCCAGTTCCTCAATTTGATGGTGCCCACTTTTTAATGCACCTCTCTCTGAAGTACAAGGTAAATGCAGTAGCAGAGTTTTTTTACAAAAATGAGAGATATGGGATTATTGTAGTTTTAGTAATTTTAATGACCCCATTAAAAGACTATCTGCTATTTATGCCGGTTCAAACAATTTTACAACTACTAACATCATAAAGGAAAAGAGAATGAAATTTTACATCGCTACAGACCATGCTGGAATTGACCTAAAAGATTATACAGTTGAGCTTTTAAAAGAAAAAGGTCATGAAGTTATTGATATGGGTCCATTTTCTAAAGAGAGAGTTGACTATCCGGACTTTGCTCACAGAGTTGCAGAAGCTGTTTTAGCTGACACTACAGCTCAAGGTATCTTAATCTGTGGTTCTGGTATAGGTATGAGTATGGCAGCAAATCGTCACACAGGCATAAGAGCCGCACTTTGTCATGATGCCTACACTGCAACTGTTGCACGTGGACATAATGATGCCAACATTCTCTGTTTTGGAGAGCGTATCGTCGGTAAAGGTGTCGCTGAATCTATCATAGATGCTTGGATTGCAGGTAGCTTTGATGGTGGTCGCCACTGTGGTAGAGTAGAAAAAATAGAAGGATAACTTATGAAGTATAATTCATTCTCGCCAACAGGCGTAGCTTTAGTGAGAGGAATTTTTCAAGGGATTCACTCCCTTGGAAAAGGAGACAAGTAATTATGTTTTGGGAATGGTCACTTTTAACAATACTTTCAATCGTATCGGTATGGCTCTTTGTAAAGATGTATTACTTCAAAAGTATTACAAATAAAGAGCAGAGAAGCAACGACTTGATGAAGTTAACGCTTCAAGAGGCAGAGATACTTATACGTAAGTATCAGATTCAACTCCAACGTGCTCTTGGCAATGTCGACATACTCAGTGAAGAGTTGACAAAGCTAAGAAATGAGTTAAAGGTTCTCAAACAGAGAAACTCAAAACACAGACAAGAGACTGATAGATTAAATGGCAAAATCAAAGCTCTTGAGGGTCGAATAGACGCTCTTCTTTAAAGGATAAACTATGATATTAAGTGAAACAGAAAGAAAGATAATTGAAAACTCAATCAGAGACATAGAAGATTTTCCACAGCCTGGAATAGTATTTAAAGATATTACAACTCTACTCAATGATAAAGAGGCTTATGGTGTTTTAATGAATCATCTCTATCAGAGATATAAAGAGTATAACCTTGACTATATCGCAGGTATTGATGCAAGAGGCTTTATCTTTGGTGCAGCTTTAGCACAGATGCTAGGACTCGGGTTTGTTCCAATTAGAAAAAAAGGCAAACTTCCATATACAACAATTAGCGAGAAGTATGCTTTAGAGTATGGTATAGATGAAATAGAAGTTCACATAGACGCCTTTGGTGAAAAGGATGGTGCTAATGTTCTTATCATAGATGATTTAATCGCTACAGGTGGAACCGCAAATGCAGCTGCCACACTTGTAAACCAAACTGGTGCCAATTGTGTGGAGTGCTGTTTTATAATCGGTCTGACATTTTTAGACGGTATCCAAAAACTAGAGGGAACTTCTAAAGTTTACTCAATTGTAGAGGTTCATTAATGTACATTCCAACTGCTTCAAAATTTGATCCGGATGAAAATGGACACTTTGGTATTTTTGGTGGGCGCTATGTTCCTGAGACACTTATGCCAGCGCTACTTAAGTTAAAAGAAGAGTATGAAAGTATCCGTTTTGATAAAGATTTTTGGAAAGAGGTTCACTACTATCTAACAGATTACGTAGGCCGCCCTTCTCCACTATACTACGCTGAAAATATCTCTAATGAACTTGGTGCAAAAATTTACTTTAAACGTGAAGACCTTAATCATACAGGTGCACATAAAGTAAACAACGTTATCGCTCAAGGACTCATGGCTAAACGTTTAGGTTATAAAAAAGTTATTGCTGAGACTGGTGCGGGACAGCATGGTGTGGCTACTGCAACTATCTGTGCACTGCTTGGTTTAGAGTGTGAGATTTTTATGGGTGCCAAAGATGCTCAGAGACAAGAATTAAACGTTTTTCGTATGAAGCTACTCGGTGCCAAAGTAAATGCTGTAGAGAGTGGTTCACGTACTCTTAAGGATGCTATGAATGAAGCTATCCGTCACTGGGTTACAAACGCAAGAGATACTTTTTACATAATCGGTACAGTTGCAGGTCCACATCCATATCCGATGATGGTTAGAGATTTTCAGGCAATCATAGGCTGGGAAGCACGTCAACAGATACTAGAAAAAGAGAACCGTCTGCCAGACCATGTAATAGCATGTATAGGTGGTGGTTCAAACGCAATCGGTATGTTCCAGCACTTCTTAGAGGATGATGGAGTTGAGTGTATCGGTATTGAGGCTGGTGGACTTGGAATAGAGTCAGACAAGCATGGATGCTCACTCAAAAAAGGACGTCCGGGTGTTCTACATGGTCAGATGAGCTATACACTTCAAGATGAAGATGGTCAGATACTTGAAGCACACTCTATCAGTGCCGGTCTTGATTATCCGGGAATCGGACCTGAACACTCTTTTCATAACGACAACATGTCTGTAACTTATGATAATGCCACTGACCAAGAAGCACTCGATGCCTTTGTATGGCTCTCACGTCAAGAGGGAATCATCCCTGCATTTGAGTCTTCTCACGCAGTTGCACACCTTAAAAAGATGAAAAATATAAAAGACAAACTTATCATTGTAAACCTATCAGGTCGCGGTGATAAAGATATGATTCAGGCAAAAGATATTTTGCATTTCGACTAGAACAGACAAAGGAAAATTATAATAATGAATATTGATTTAGTAAATGATATAAAAAGTGATGTTAAAGTTGAGTTTATTGACGAGAAAAAATTAAAGTCTAATAAAAACAAAAAGCTGTTACAGTTAGCTGGATTTGAAGCAAAGCAAGACACTATCTGTTTTTTACATGAAAAAGGAACTTTAGTTTGTGGTGTTGAAGACAACTCTAGTGACAGCATTAGAAGTTCCGCAAGTGTTGCAATAAAGGCACTAAAATCTGCAAACTATAAATCTGCTGCGTTTGACGTGACTTCTAGAAATATTCAAGCTATTATCGAAGGTGTTGTTTTAGGTGGCTATGAGTTTAATGAGTATAAATCTAAACCAACAAAAACAAAACTAAAAAATATTTACCTGATTTCTAAAGATATTAAAAAGTTACAAAAATCTTTCCAAGAGGCTATCGTTATTGCTGATGCCACATGTTACACACGTGATATAGTAAATACAACTCCAGAAGATTTAAACCCACCATCTTTTGCTGACTTAGCTAAAAAACTCGCGAAAGAAAATGGCCTTAAATGTGAGATTTTAGGTGAAAAAGAACTCAAACGTGAGAAAATGGACTCAATGCTTGCAGTTGGTCGTGCCTCACGTCATGACTCTAAACTAATCCACCTCACATATAAACCAAAAAATGCTAAAAAAGTTGTATCACTTATAGGTAAGGGTCTCACGTATGACAGTGGTGGACTTAGTCTAAAGCCTGCTACTTCAATGGTAACTATGAAGATGGATAAAGCTGGTGGCTGTGCTGTACTTGGTATGATAAAAGCTGCTAGTGAACTAAAAGTAGATGTTGAGATTCACGCCTTTATCGGTGCGGTTGAGAATATGCTTGGTGGAGATGCTTATAAGCCTGATGATGTTTTAGTGACTCGCAGCGGAACAACTGTTGAAGTTAGAAATACCGATGCAGAGGGACGCCTAGTTCTCTGTGATGTTTTAGACTATGCACAAGATAAAGTAAACGCAGACTATATGTTTGACTTTGCAACTCTTACTGGTGCATGTATGGTTGCTCTTGGCCAATACACTACCGGTGTTATGGGACACTCAAGCAAACTAAAACATGACTTTTCAAAAGCTGCTAGTAAATCAGGTGAACTTGTAGGTTCACTTCCATTTAACAAGCACCTCAAAGCTCTTCTCAAAAGCGGGATTGCTGATATATCAAACGTATCTTCAAAGCCTTACGGTGGAGCAATTACTGCAGGTCTGTTCTTGGACAAATTCATCAAAGAAGAGAACAAAAACAAATGGTTACACTTCGATATAGCAGGTTCTGCATATACAGAGACTCCGTGGGACTGTAATGTATATGGCGGAACAGGTGCCGGTGTCCGTTTTATGAGTAATTTTTTACAAAACATCAAGTAAGAACATATATATTAAGATATAATATTAAATGTTAAAATTTATTATTATATCCCTTCTCCTACTCTCATCACAGCTTTGTGCTCAAAACAAACAGGTAACCCTGCAGCTTATCTGGAAGCACCAGTTTCAGTTTGCAGGCTTTTATATGGCTAAAGAGCTTGGCTACTATGATGATGTAGGTATAGATATTGAGATTCTAGAAAGAGATGCTTACAAAACTCCTGTTGAACTTATTGAGAACAAAAAAGTTGATTTCGCGATTGGTAGAGCATCTCTTCTTATCGATAAAAGCAACTCAAAAGATATCGTAGCACTGGGGACAGTATTTCAACACTCTCCACTCATTTTAATAGTGAAAACAGGTATAGGTATAGACTCTATAAACGATTTAAAAAATCGCAAAGTGATGATACCAATAGACCTCCAAAAATCTGCGGCAATAAAATATATGCTCATGAAAAATGGTGTTATACTGAATGATCTTAATTTATATGCAGAGGACTTCAACTTAGACTCTTTTATCGATGGTGATATAGAAGCTTTTATCGGATATCTCTCAAACGAACCTTTTTTACTGGAAGAGAAGGGAGTAAAATATCAAGTCTATTATCCTAAAGACTTTGGATTTGATTTTTACAGTGATATTCTTTTTACATCATCTACTTTTATAAAAGAGAATCCTAAATTAACAAAAGATTTTTACGAAGCTTCAAAGAAAGGTTGGAAGTACGCCTTTGAAAACAAGGCTAAAACGGCGCAAATTATTTATAATAAATACAATACTCAAAATAAATCTTTAATTAATCTTGTTCAAGAGGGAGAGGAACTAAAGAAAATTGCCTATGATCAAGATGGCTTTATGTTCCATCTCGATGTAGATAGACTACAAAGTACTGTAGATATCTACAAAATACTTGGGTTTATGGATAAAAATGTCAATTTTGATGAGTTTATATATGAGTACAACTCAGATGATGTTTTTAAGCTCAAACTTGAGCATAATGATGCTATCCACCTTGTTCTGCTTCTTCTGCTCATCTTTATTCTTCTGCTTACAGTAATAATTTATTACTCTGTACACAAAAAGTGGTTATTGACTAAAAATAACCTCCAAAGAGAGATTCAAACGAAAGAAAAAGAGATTAAACAGCAAAATACTCTGATTTTAGAACAGGCAAAAATGACAGCTTTGGGTAATATGCTCTCAAACATCGCACACCAGTGGAGACAACCTATCAACACTATCTCTATCAATGTGAGTATGCTGGAGATATCTATGAAGTTAGGAAAGAAAGTTGAAGAGAAAGAGCTTATACAGTGTATAGAGTTGACATCGGAACAGATTCAATATCTCTCAGAGACTATCGATGTCTTTAGAAACTTCTTAATCTCTGATACAGTTGAGATAACACAAGTGAAATTAACAGATATTATTTCTCAAAGCAAATCATTAATCTCAGACTCATATAAACATAAGAACATCACTATTATTGAGGATCTCAAAAACTTTGAACTTCTATCAAACAGATCAAATTTAATTCAGGTTTTCATAAATATACTTAACAACGCCAAGGATGCCATTGTTAATTCAAATGTAGAGGATAGATATGTGTTTATCAGCACTTCTGTTAAAAACTCTGAAGTAGTGATATCTATTAAAGACTCTGCAGGCGGGATAGAAGAAGATGCTCTTGATAAAGTGTTTGAACCATACTTTAGTACAAAACTAGAGGCACAAGGTACTGGCTTGGGACTCTATATAGTTCATGAGATAGTTACAAAGAATTTAAAGGGAACTATCGAAGCTAGAAATGCTGTTTACTCATATAACTCTAAAGAGTACAGTGGAGCAGAATTTTTAATTACTTTGCCTCTACATATGTAGAGAGTACTCTCCGCATAGGAGAGTTGTAGAAATAACTATTTAATTACTTTTGGTAATTCACTAGATAAAATTTCAAGATTTGGAAGCATTATAATCTCTATACGACGATTAAGTGCTCTACCCTCTTTTTCTTCATTGTCAGCTCTTGGTTGAAACTCACCAAACCCAGCCGCAGATATATTTTTAGCATCTACACCTTCTGCTATCATTAAATGAACTACGCTCATTGCACGTGCAGTTGAAAGTTCCCAGTTACTAGGATACCTTGCACTTTTCATAGGTACATTATCTGTGTGTCCCTCAACTTGAAAACTACGATCTGAAAACTCTTTAAGTACTGCTGCGATCTGCTTGAGTGCATCTTTACCCTCGGGATTGACACTTGAGTGCCCTGTGGCAAAAAGAACGTTATCTGGCAGGTTAATTACTATACGACCTTTTTCGATGCTAACAGTCAGCTGACCACCATCAATCATTTTTTGTAGCTCTTCTACAAAACGAGCATATATCTCATTACGTTTTTTTGTCTCTGCTTCAATCTGACGCATTGTTTCAAGTTGTGCCTCTGATGAGTTTAAAAGCGCTTGTGATGCTTCTAGCTCTTTTTGTAGTGCTAATTTATTCTCTTCTAATTGTGAAAGTTCGCTGTTTGTTTGTGAAATCTGTTCGAGGTTCTTACTAATCTCTAATTTTTGAGCCTCTATATCTCTGTTTTGCTTATCTATTTTTTCACTCTGCATATCAATCTTAGAATTTGCCGTAACTAATGAGTCTTGAGTCTTTCCAAGTTCTACTAATGCTGCTTCATGTGTTCCTTTAGTTACACACCCTGTCGTGAGTAAAGCCATAAGGCCTAAACTAATAAAAATTATATTTTTCATAATATCTCCTATATTTTTTTACAAAACTTATACAATATATAAATTAAGTTAACTGTAATTTTACAGGCATATATTAAATACTTAGACAAGCTCAACTTTTAAGGAATTTCTCAACTCCTTCTCTATAATTATATTTATTTACAAATTTAGGAGTATAATTTTTAGAAGACTAGGAGACAATATGGCACATAAACATATAACTATAGATGGAAATGAAGCTGTAGCAAGAGTCGCACATAAGATAAATGAAGTGATAGCTATCTATCCTATTACACCTTCCTCTCCGATGGCTGAGCTGAGTGATATTTACTCTACACAGGGTGAGAAAAATATCTTCGGTACTCTTCCTGAGATTATGGAGATGCAGAGTGAAGGTGGTGCCAGTGGTGCTATTCACGGTTCCCTTCAAACTGGAGCCCTAACCACCACGTTTACCTCTTCGCAGGGTCTTTTACTGATGATACCCAATATGTATAAGATTGCCGGAGAGCTTACGTCTACTGTTTTTCATGTTGCCGCACGTTCTCTTGCAGCGCAAGCTCTCTCTATATTTGGCGACCATAGTGATGTAATGGCCGTTCGTCAAACTGGTTTTGTTCTCTTATCATCAAACAGTGTTCAAGAGGCTCACGATTTTGCTTTGATAGCACAAGCTGCTACTCTTGAAGCCAGACTTCCTTTCTTACACTTTTTTGATGGATTTAGAACATCTCATGAAGTAAGTAAAATAGAACTTCTTGATGAGTCTGTTTTCAAAGCTATGATAGATGAGGAGTTGGTTTTTGCCCATCGTTCTCGTGCACTCACATCCGATAAGCCATTTATTCGAGGGACTTCTCAAAACCCTGATGTCTATTTTCAAGGTCGTGAGAGTGTCAATAGTTATTATAAAAAAGTAGCTAATATCTTACAAAGTAAGATGGATAAATTTGCATCTCTAACGACTAGAGAGTATCATCTCTTTGAATATATTGGCGCAAAGGATGCAACTAAAATAATTATACTTATGGGTTCGGGGGCTGAAACTGCTCATGAAACAGCTCAGTTCCTTGTAGATCAGGGTGAAAAAGTGGGGATAATAAAAGTAAGACTCTATAGACCATTCTCCATCAAACACTTTATATATGTTTTACCTAAGACAACAAAAGCCATAGCTGTTTTAGATAGAACTAAAGAGCCCGGTTCGCTGGGTGAACCTCTCTATCTTGATGTAGTAAGTGCCTTAAGTGAGCTTAATGAGTATGATGAGCTCGGATTTGATATGCCAAAAATCATCGGTGGAAGATATGGCCTATCTTCTAAAGAGTTTACACCTGCTATGGTAAAAGCTATTTTCGATGAACTCTCAAAAAAGAGACCAAAAAACCATTTTACTATAGGAATATATGACGATTTAACAGACACTTCTCTAGAGTGGGATAAAACATTTTTAACTGCAAGTGAAGATACTTTTAGAGGCATGTTTTATGGACTTGGAAGTGATGGAACAGTTGGAGCCAACAAGAATTCCATAAAAATCATAGGTGAAGAGACAGATAATTTTGCTCAGGGATACTTTGTATATGACTCAAATAAAGCTGGCTCTATGACAATATCTCATCTGCGTTTTGGCCCACGTAAGATTAAATCCACATATTTAATACAAAAAGCAAATTTTATAGCCTGCCACAAAGCTGTCTATTTTGAAAAGTTTGACATTTTAAAAAATGCACAAAAAGGCGCTACATTTTTGATAAACACACCTTTTAGCAGAGATATAGTTTTTTCAAAACTACCTAAAACAGTTCAAAAACAGATCATAGAAAAGGAGCTTAAACTTTTTGTTATTGATGGTGCGACGGTGGCTATGCAAAGTGGTATGGGGAGAAAGATAAATACAGTGATGCAGACCTGTTTCTTTGCCATATCCGGAATACTGCCAAGAGAAGAAGCCATAGAAAAAATCAAAGCAAGTATTCAAAATACATATGGCAAAAAGGGTAAGCGAATTGTAGAGATGAATAACAGAGCTGTTGATAACACTTTAAAAAATCTTTTTGAGGTAGCTATACCTAAGCAACCGCTGGGTGAGATACCCATGTCTCCTATTATAAAAGGTGACTTTGACACATTTGTAGAAGATATCACTGCAAAAATAATAGCAGGCCAAGGAGATGATATACCGGTCTCAGGCATACCAGATGATGGAACGTGGCAGAGTGGGACAACACAGTACCAAAAAAGAAGTATAGCACTTGAAGTTCCCGTATGGGATGCTGTTACATGTATCCAGTGTAACAAATGTGTTATTGTCTGTCCACACGCAGTTATTCGTTCAAAAGTGGTCGATGAAGATATCTTAGCTGATGCGCCATCAATCTTCTCATCTATCAAAGCGAAAGGAAAAACTTTTGAAGAGAAAGAGCACTTTACAATTCAGGTTTCCGTAGAGGATTGTACTGGTTGTAGCCTCTGCACAGAGGTTTGTCCAGCTAAAAACAAATCACAAACAAACCTCAAAGCAATCAATATGACACCTATTGAGGAGGTGCATGATGATGGAGTTATTAATTGGGACTACTTCAGTAAACTTCCGGCATATGACAGAAGTAAATTAAATCATGAAAAAGCTAAAGAGTCACAATTTTTAGAGCCACTCTTTGAATTTAGCGGTGCCTGTCCAGGGTGTGGCGAAACACCATATATTAAACTAGCCACGCAGCTCTTTGGGGACAGAATGATAATTGCAAACGCAACGGGATGCTCCTCTATTTACGGTGGTAATCTTCCAACAAATCCTTGGAGGAAGAACGATGAAGGCAGAGGACCAGCCTGGTCTAACTCACTCTTTGAGGATAATGCAGAGTTTGGCTTGGGATTTAGGCTTGCCATTGATAAACATACACACAGTGCCAGGGAAATTTTAGAAGATATCCAAGGTGAAGTCGGTAAAGAACTTTGTAAAAATATTTTAGATTCTAAGCAGGAGAGCGAAGCTGAGATTTTTGAACAAAGAGCTAGAGTCGAAGAGTTAAAATCGGTTCTGAAGTCTAAAGTGGGAACTCAAGCCAATAGACTTAATAACCTTGTTGATTATCTTGTCAAAAAATCTGTATGGCTCATAGGTGGTGATGGTTGGGCTTATGACATAGGATATGGTGGAGTTGACCATGTTCTTGCGAGCGGTAAAAATGTAAATATTTTGGTTTTAGACACGCAGGTATACTCAAATACCGGAGGGCAACAGAGTAAAGCTACCATGACAGGAGCAGTTGCAAAATTTGCTGCTGGAGGAAAAGCACAAACTCCAAAAGACTTAGCCATGATGGCAATCGCCTATGGAAATGTTTATGTAGCAAGGGTTGCAATGGGTGCAAGTGATGCACAGACTGTAAAAACATTTGTAGAGGCCGAAGCTTATAACGGACCATCCATTATCATTGCCTACTCTCACTGTGTTGCTCACGGATACGACTTAAAGTATGGAATGGATCATCAAAAACTGGCAGTTGATTCAGGACTTTGGCCTACCTTTAGGTATAACCCTGATCTTGAAAAAGAGGGTAAAAATCCTATGCAGCTTGACTATAAAGGTCCAAAGATAGATGTGAAAAACTTTATGTATCAAGAGACACGCTTTAAAATGGTTGAGAAGCTCAATGCAAACAGCGCAAAAGAGTACTTGGAAACTGCAAGAAAACATGCAAAAGACACATATAAACGCTATAAAAATATCGAGAATATGTCATATTCAAATGAGGAAGAAATATAATGGACTTAACAACAACATACATGGGACTCAGTCTTAAAAATCCGATAATCGTTGGTGCCTCACCATTAACATCATCCATAGAGTCTATTAAAAAGCTTGAGGATGCCGGTGCTGCTGCGGTAGTTTTACACTCTATATTTGAAGAGCAGATAAATCATGAAATAGATGAGATAGATCATTTTTTATTTAAAGGAAGTGAGGATTATGCTGAATCCTTAGGTTATTTTCCCGAGGTAGTTCTTAGTAACTTAGAGTCAGAACATTATCTTGAAGAGATTGTAAAATTAAAAGAGGAGATAGATATTCCAGTAATTGCCTCACTAAATGGTGTTTCAGAGGGTGGATGGATTAACTATGCTAAAAAGTTGGAGAGTGCCGGTGTTGATGCAATTGAGCTAAATATCACTTACATTCCTACAGATTTAGACCTCAGTGGTGCTGATGTTGAAAAGATGTATATTGATACATTAAAAGCGGTCAAAAAAAGTGTAAGTATCCCTGTCTCGGTAAAAATGAATGCTATATTCTCTTCTCCCGCTAGTATGGCAAAACAGTTAAGTGATGCAGGGGCTGATGCTCTTGTCCTTTTTGACAGACCAGTTCATGTAGATATAGATTTGGAAGAGTTAAACGCAACTCAAAAAATCAACCCAAGCAGTTCAATGGACTTGAGTGAAACCCTTAGATGGTGTGCTATTTTATACAATAAACTAGATACCTCTCTGTGTGCGTCTACTGGAGTCATTACTCATGAAGACATCTTAAAGGCTATGATGAGTGGGGCAGATGCAGTTGAGATGGTTACATCTCTTATGGAGAATGGTATTGAACATATTAAAAAGATTTTAGAAAATCTTATGTTGTGGATGCAAGAGAAAGAGTATATTTCACTGCAACAGATGAGAGGGAGTATCTCTCTTGAGCACACTTCAAATCCGGCAGCGTATGAAAGAGCAAACTACATGAGAGTACTTACAAATTACACTATTTAAGTATCTTTGTTTGTACAAACATATCAATTTTAGATAAAATGTCAAAAATATATTATTAAGGTTTATAATGGGATTAGCAATAGGTCTAGTAGGACTTCCAAATGTAGGAAAATCAACAACTTTTAATGCACTAACAAAAGCACAAAATGCAGAGGCAGCAAACTATCCATTTTGTACAATCGAGCCAAATAAGGCGATAGTTCCTGTTCCAGACAAACGCTTACATGAATTAGCAAAAATCGTTAATCCTGAAAAAATTCAGTACTCAACTTTAGATTTTGTAGATATTGCAGGTCTTGTAAAGGGTGCTTCAAAAGGTGAAGGTTTAGGTAATAAATTCCTATCAAATATCCGTGAAACTGAGGTAATCTTACATATCGTTAGATGTTTTGAAGATGAAAATATTGTTCATACAGAGGGAAGTATTGACCCACTACGTGATGTTGAGATTATTGAGACTGAACTAATCCTTGCTGATGTTGAAGTTTTATCAAATAGAATGGATAGGCTTAAAAAACAGGCTAAAGCGGACAAAGGTGCTAAAGCTGCTCTTGATATGGCCGAAGAACTTTTAGAGTTTTTAGCTGATGGCAATATGGCAAGAAACTTTCCTCAGGCAGATAGTGATATCTACCAACAACTTAATCAAGAAGTTAGATTTTTAACTGATAAAGAGATTATGTATGGTGCTAATGTTGATGAAGAGGGTCTCGATGATGAAGAGCAAGAGGCTGGAGACAATGAGTATGTTACAGCTCTGAGAGCTCACGCACAAGAGAACAACTGTGAACTAATCAAACTTTGTGCAAAAGTTGAAGAGGAGCTTGTTGGCTTAGATGAAGAGGAGGCAACAGAGTTTTTAAATGAGCTTGGTATTGCTGAATCAGGACTAGAGCAAATCATTCATAAAGGTTTTGATAAACTTGGTCTAATGAGCTACTTTACAGCTGGTGTAAAAGAGGTTCGTGCTTGGACTATCAAACAGAACTCTACAGCACCTCGTGCAGCTGCTGCAATTCATAACGACTTTGAAAAAGGTTTTATCCGTGCTGAAGTTATCGCTTATGATGATTACATCGAGTGTGGCGGTGAAGGTAAGGCTAAAGAGGCCGGTAAAATGAGACTTGAAGGTAAAGAGTATATCGTTCAAGATGGCGATGTAATGCACTTTAGATTTAACGTGTAAGTCAACATATATTTAAAGGCTTAAGATATTTTTTTTACTATATTTTAAGCCTTTACAACCTAAAATTTAAAATTTACTCCTACAGATAAAGCTAAAACACTGTCCGCATCCAATGTCAGACTATCAATCCCATCTGCAAAATAAAATCCAGCTGTAGCTATTGTATATCTGATACCAGCTTCTAGACTTAGGTTTTGATTTATATCTTGGATAACTCCTGCTTGAAGACCATATTGAGGACCTTCATCTGTAACGATACCTGCGATATCAAACCATCCCATACCTGCATGTAGCCCATAGTATAAATTTGTATTCATGGATAAACTGTGCAATCCTTCAAGATTTAGGTCTAAAGAATCATAAGATATACCATATTCATCGTATGCAATGTCATATCTCCCATACAAACGATATTCATCAGCAACCATCCCAATCTTAAAACTTGGAGCGACATGAGAGTCCTCACCACTCCCTGACATCCCAGAATATGTATCACTTAATGAGAAAGTTACATCATGGTGAACTAAATCAAGTCCAATAAAAAACTTATCCTCTGCCATTGCAGATGTTGTTATAACTGCTAGTGAAGCAATACTTAATAGTATCTTTTTCATTTGTATCCTTTAATCTTAATCTATTCAATTGTATCACAAAGAAAATAAATTTTAATTATTTAAGTAAAATATACCGCTAAGATGCCAACCAACACAAAATACAGAGCATAACCCACATCCACTTCATAGAGTTCTAATTATACTTCGTAAAATGGTTCCACTCTCGAATAGCTGAGTTTGCAGCCTTTTCATGCTTACGAATAGCACCATTTTGTTCATCTACAAATGCTTGAATACACTCTTTAAACTTCTCTACAGAAGCCTTATAGTTATCAAGTTCCTCTAAATCTTCTACAAGATCATACGGCTTGGGTTTTACACAGTGATGAGACGGCGCAGAAGAGTCTGCAGATAATATAGTTGAAAATGCAACGAGTGCAACTAACAATAATAACTTTCTCATAATATCTCCTTCGTATACTATGAATATATCACATATTAAATAAATAGAATATAAACCTTTTTGTATCAAATAATGTCTAGACTGAAAGATTTAATATTTACTATATAACAGCCGATATAACACTAACAAATAATTAAAGGATGCCTCATGGAGTTAGAGTACGTCGGGCCGAAGCCCATTATATCCCACACAGGTATAGAGTTTGACAATAACAAAGAAGACAAGTTTGCTTATTTAAACATTGTTCTTCAACTTCTAAAAGCTTTAGACCATGACTACTTTGCTGACAAAACATATATTTACCAGGCAGATACTCACAGATACTCTAACGATGAACTCCAAAGAGAGTTGAAAAAATATTGTCCGGATATTGAAAAACTTATGAATAAAGAGAACCATGATGTTGAAGATGAGATAAAACACAATCTTCAAAGGGCGAGAGAGAGTGATACTCTAGATGAAGAGAGTAAAACAGTTTTAAAAAACAACATTAAGATTATGCATAGCTATCTCGTACAGCGTTCTATAAATAAAAGTGTTTACTACTGCGCAATTGATGCTCTTGCTGAACTACTTAAAAAAGATCATATAGACCACATTATCGTTCCTATGTTTCAAAAGTATGCTCACGTCTTACACTCTGTACAAGGCTCCCTTAGACAACAAGAATTCCCGATAGATACAAAGCTTGATATCTATCAAGAAGATGGAAAACTCTTAGCTAAATTACAGGTTATTAATATAAGCTAGATTAGCTTTGCTATAGTTTGACCATAACTAACGTTATCACCTGCAGTCACATTTACTTTAAGCATGTCTTTCTCAGCCAATATAATAATCGTAGAACCCATCTCAAAACATCCAAAATCAGTTCCCTTATCTAGGAACAAATCTTTAAACTCATAAGCTTGTGGTGTTGTAGCTGTTGCATTTGTTTGAATTTTGGGTTCAAAACTAACCTGCATAACACCAACATTTAGTGCACTTACTAAAACCATATAGAATCTTTTACCTGATGTAGTCTCACAGAGAATTACAACTCTCTCATTCTCTATAAATAGATTTACTCTCTTCTTTAGAGAAGGAATATTTACAGGATAAAATTTACCTGGAATATGTACAGCCTTTAAAACTTTTAGGTTTGTAGGAATATGATAACGGTGATAATCTTTTGGGGATAGATATAAGTTTACAAAAGTACCATCATTAATAATACTTTTTTCCTCCTCAGTAAAATTATCTCCAATAAAGTCAGCACATTTGTATTGCATACCCTTAATTTGAAGTGCATAATCATCTGTGATAGCTCCACACTCAGTTATAGCAGAATCACAAGGAGAGATAAAATCTTCAGCCTCTAGAGAAAACCTTCTATCTACTTTTAATCTTCTAGTAAACAGAGCGTTCAGACTCTTATATGTACTTGAACTATGAAACTCACTCATATCTAGTCCCATCAGACCTACATACGAGCTGTTTATAAATTTTTGAATCCACGTTGGGAACTCTTTAGAGGCAAATTTACCAAAACCTTGTGAAATTGCTGATGTTATATGTCTTTTTTCCATTTTTAAATTATTTTCCTAGTTAGTTTATTTTTTTCTTTGCTATCTCTTCGATTAGCACTGTCGCATATGAGCCTTTTGGAAGAGTAAAGTTCATCTCATACTGGGCTTCTATTGGGTTAAAACGCCCCTCTATATCAGTTGGATAGACCCAGGCGTAACGTCTGGCACCATCTGCGTTTATCTCATCTTCAAAATCTTTTTCTATCTCACCGGCGATACCCGAAGAGACCTTTACCTTTTTACCGCATAAAAGACCTGTTACACTAATATCACGTTCATTAAACCTTCTAAAATCTTCCTCAGTAGCTTCAAAGTCAAAAAGCTTACCTTTTGGATAATGTTCCATAATATCACCGCTTATGAGCTTAAATGGATGTTTTTGGGCTTTCATCTTTTTAACTTCATCATTTGGCATATTCAGAAGTGTTTCAATCTCTTGAGCCTCAAAACTGCTAACAAGTGAGTTGATCTCCAAACGACGACTAAGCCATAAATTAAAAAGGTGACTCTGATAGGCATTAATAAGAAGTTTTTTCACCCTTGGGTTTCTCTCTCTAGCCTCACCCTTTGCAAGCTTCTCTCCAAGTATATGGTTATCCCCATCATTCCCAAAACGCTGATAACCAAAAAAGTTCGGCATACCTGTATCAGATATGTTTTTGAGAGCCTCATCAATCTTAGCTGCTGAAGTTGGATTTACTTTTTTTACTTTGATGTAAAATCTATTGCCCTTTAGGTGCCCTATTCTAATCTTGTTATTATGGTAAGTTTTTGAAATCACTTTAATACCATCAAAGTTGAAA
>JBDLHW010000180.1:0-4212 GCA_039715155.1 Campylobacterota bacterium
TTGGTATTTTTGGAACACTTGTTGGTGCTGTTGCATTAACTCAATATGGTTTTGCAGATTTTACACTACAGCAAGCATCAGCAATTTCTATTATTGGTGGAGCTGATGGTCCGACGTCAATCTTTATTGCGACGAAACTTGCACCTGAGCTTCTTGGAGCTATTGCGGTTGCGTCTTATAGTTATATGGCGATGGTACCTATTATTCAACCTCCAATTATGAAAGCATTAACGAATGAGGCAGAGAGAAAGATTAAGATGACTACACTACGTCATGTATCGCGTTTAGAGAAGTTAGTTTTCCCTATTATGGTTCTCTCTCTTGCTATTTTAGTTCTTCCAGCTTCAACGCCACTAATCGGTGCGTTTATGTTTGGTAACTTCTTAAAAGAGTCAGGTGTTGTTGAGCGTCTTAACGATACTCTTCAAAATGCACTTATAAACATTGTTACTATTTTCCTAGGTCTTGGTGTTGGTTCTAAACTAGCAGCTGACCAGTTCTTAGTAGCAGATACTATGTTTATTATGGCTCTTGGTATTGTTGCATTTTCAGTAGGTACTGCTTCTGGTGTTATCATGGCTAAGATCATGAATATGTTCCCAGGACATAAAGTTAACCCATTAATCGGTTCAGCTGGTGTTTCAGCAGTTCCAATGGCAGCTCGTGTATCAAATAAAGTTGGTATGGAGTATGATCGCTCTAACATGCTTCTTATGCATGCGATGGGTCCAAATGTAGCAGGTGTAATCGGTTCAGCCGTAGCAGCGGGTGTTCTAATATCTCTATTTCAGTAGAGTATTTCGGCACGAAATTCAAAGCACCCCATTTACGCTTTAGCGACAGGGGTGTCGGTATTTAGTGCCAGAAGCGACGCATCTTCTGCGTTGCTGCTTTTAATCATGTACTTTTAGTACACTTCCTCAAGCGCGCCTTGAATATACATCACTCTTTAAATTTCTTACTTTTAAATTTAATTACTATGAGTTTTTCGATAGAAGAAAAGAAGAGGGACTAACTACTTCATTATTGAAATAATTAGTGGGATAATATTATGACTTTTAGTCTTATCTATAAAGGCATCAGCACCTAGTGTTTCAGCTTCTCTTTTATTGTTTTCACCCGTCATAGAGCTATTCACAACTATTGGAATATCCTTTGAAAAAGGGTTTGTTTTTAGTGTTTTAATGACAGTAAAACCTGACATTTCAGGCATCTCTATATCTGTAATAATTGCGGGAATTGCATCTGCATTTTCACCTAAAGAGGCGATATGCTCTACAAGTTTTTTGCCATTATCAAACATCTGCATGTTTATTCCTGCATTTTTAAAGATACTGATCAGGGCTTTTTGCGCCGTTTTTGAGTCCTCAGCTATTAGTACAGTACCATTTTTTAGTTTTGGAGGTATTGTTGATTTGTCCAGCTCTAAACTATCCAGCTCCACATCAACCATAGCCTGCGGGATAACATCTGAGAGAAGTTTTTCATAATCAAGAATAAGACAAAGACTACCATCTTCTAGTCTTGTATCGTTGATTACAACACCATCTTCTTTGAGTCTGTAACTGTCAGGAGCATGCATCTCACTCCAGTTCTTTTTTATAACTCTAAATGCAGACATAATCCTAAGACCGATAATAATTCCATTAAAGTCACAAATTAATATGTTTGACTTTTCAAGATCAATTTTATCTAGTGGACTACCAAGCCAAGATGGAAGGTCCAAAATAGGAATTTGCATTCCACGAAGAATAATCGTACCTTCAAGTAGTGGATGTGAAGAGGGTATCTGAGTTAAATAATGGTTTTTAGATTCGACAACTTCTCTTGTCTTAAAAACATTAATCGCATAGTATGCAGAATCTTCACTGTCGCTTATCCTAAAAACTAAAAGCTGAAGTTCATTATTCTTGGCTAAGTTTGTGGCAGCATCAACGTTATCTAGTACAGACATAATTACCCTTTGATTAAATCTGCTTTAATGGTACCTAAAATATAATGAAATATGCTTAAAACTTAATAATGTCATGGTAAAATGACTATAATATTAATAAAGGTTTTGCCCGTGAAAATTTTAGCACTTCTATTACTTACATCATCATTACTTTTTTCAAAGGTTTATTACTCCAAAGTTGAGCCGTACGAAGTTAGGAGTATCTCATCTAATGTATCAGGTATCGTTGAGTTTATTGATGAAGATATGATAGGTAAGAAGTTGTCAGATAAAGCTTATTTAAAAATAGATTCAGAACTTGATTTCAAAGAGTTGAATTATATAAAAGAGAAGCTGTTTTCTTTAAGAGATACTGTAAAAGTAAATGAAGCTATTTTGAAAAACCTGAAAAAATCATTGAATAAAAAAAGAGAAAACTATATACAGATCGAAAATCTAAAGATTAAATCTCGTGTTGAAAAAGATAGAGAGTTTTATGATTTAGTGAGTAGTGAGAACTCATATTTGGGTACGCAAAAAGAGATAAATTCTCTTAAAGTTCAAATTACAGACCTAAAGCTGCGTCAGGCTCAATTAAGAAGAAGTGTGAAAGATAAAAATCTAAGCGCAAAAGGTTTTGTACTCTATTCTATAGATGTTAAAGTTGGTCAAGTTGTGGGAATGTCAACACCACTTGCCCGTCTAGCAGATACCTCAAGAGCTATACTCACTATCTACCTTGATGAAGCAGACGTAGCTGATGCAAAGAGCAGAGTTGTAATTATCGATGGTGAAAAAACTGATTATAAAATATCTAGAATTTTAAATATCGCAGATTCAAAAAATATCTCAAAATATATGGCTCAGATTATTATTAAATCTCCAAAAATATTCTCAAAACTTGCAAAAATTGAGTTAGAAGAGAAGTAGTGTGGATAAGCTAACGGCTTGTTCTCTTGATTGTTATGACGCCTGTGCAGTTGTATATAAAGAGGAAAAGTTAAAAGTTTTAAAGGGTGGACATACACAAGGCTTTTTATGCCCTCATTTAAATCATTATGATAAGTTTGAAACAATAAGTCAGGCGAGATATAAGGGTAAGAAGATAGCTCTAGATGAGGCTCTGATAAAATTAAAAGAGCTACTAAAATTATCTCAGAAGGATGAGATACTTCACTATAGAGGTTCTGGAAATTTTGGCTTAATGCAAGAGGTCACAGATCATTTTTTCTCTTCATATGGAGCAATCCTTACAGATGGAACTCTTTGTGATGGAGCAGGTGAAGCTGGTATCATTAAAGGTCGTGGCAGTAACAAGAATATGCCTCTAAGTGAGATAGCTAAATCTGATGTGGTTATTATATGGGGCAGAAACCCTCACACAACATCCTCTCACCTGCTTCCTCTCATAAAAGATAAAGAGATTATTGTTATTGATCCTGTTAAGACTAAAATAGCTAAGAGTGCTGATTTAAATATTCAGATAAAACCTCACGGTGACCTCTATTTGGCAATGATACTGACGGGCTTGCTTAATAAATATAATAGTTGTAATGAAGAGTATTATAAACTTATTCAAACTATTGAAACAGAAGCAGTTTTAAAAGATATTGGTGTAACACCTGGTCAGCTTGAAAGAGTTTTAGAGATGATTCAAAATAAAAAAGTCGCAATAGTTTGTGGTGTTGGTATACAAAAATATAGTGATGGTGCTGATGTTATGAGAGCAATAGATGCCTTTGCAGTCACTCTTGGACTTTTTGGAAAAGAGGGGTGTGGAGTTAGTTACCTTGGTAACTCCAAAGAGGGGATAACTTCACCTTTTAACTCAAAAGCTAAAAGAGTATCGAAGGTAAATACAGAGTTTTCTAATTATAAAACAGTTTTTATTCAAGGAGCAAATCCTCTCTCTCAAATGCCAGACTCCTTAAGGGTAAAAGAGTCGATAAGCAGGGTTGACAACCTTGTCTACTTTGGACTTTATGAGAATGAGACAAGTGAGCTCGCTGACCTTATTATACCGGCAAAAAGTTTTTTATATAAGGATGACGTGAGAACATCTTACTCGCATAATGCAATGATGAATATGGGTAAAGTTAGAGATAATGAGAGTGGAATAAGTGAGTATGATTTAAGTGCGTATCTCTGTAGAGGGTTCGATATTAAACTGGAATCCCAAAAGTTTTATCTTAAACACTTTAGAAGCTTTTCTTTAGAAAAACCCGATGGTTCCCTTACAATTAAAGATAGAGAAACTATTCCATATATAAACTGCTTTG
>JBDLHW010000181.1:0-4157 GCA_039715155.1 Campylobacterota bacterium
CAAGATATCACACTAATCCCGGGTGAAACTACATATATATTTTTAAATCAGTTATCAGAGAGCTTAGGTTTAGATAGAGAAAAGCTCCAGAAAGAGTATGATACTCAGGCAAGGATAGAAGAGGGCATGTTTATTCCAGATACATACAAGCTTCCGATTGGTATTACAGAAAAAGAGATAATACGTCTTCTGCTCAAGCTCTCAGAGTCTAAAATGAAACAGTTTTCTACAAAAATTTTTGGAAACTACAATGAGACAAAATGGTTTCATTATGTAGCAGTCGCTTCTGTAATTCAAAAAGAATCTGCAAATACAGAGGAGATGCCAATAGTCAGTTCTGTTGTATACAACAGGATTAAAAAAGGCATGAAGCTTCAGATGGATGGCACCCTCAATTATGGAAAATATTCACATATTAAAATAACTCCAAAACGCATCAGGGAGGACACTTCTTTATATAATACCTATATTCATTCAGGTGTTCCAAAGTTGCCAGTTTGCAATGTAAGTTTTGATGCAATTAGAGCAGCAATATTTCCTGCAAAAACAGACTATCTATACTTTATGAAATCAAAAAATGGGAAACACGATTTTACACGTAACTATTCTACACACCTAAGGAACATTAAGCGTGCTACGAAATGAAACAAAAAACAAACAATAGACCTTCCTTATATTAAAGCTCATCAAACATTATAAATCTTAGTGCTATTATTACACTGTAAATTTCCATAGAGTATTACTACATATAGGAAATAAAATATTAATCTAAGGACAACATATGTCAAAAATTATTTGGTCAGTAATTGACGAAGCACCAGCTCTAGCGACTTACTCGCTTTTACCAATCGTTAACGCGTTTACTAAAGCAGCAGGCGTAGAAGTTGTTACTTCTGATATCTCTCTTTCAGGTCGTGTTCTTGCAGCAATGGGTCTTGCTGAAGACGAACTATCTAAATTAGGTGAAGTTGTACTTCAAGACGATGGTAACATCATTAAACTTCCTAACATCTCTGCATCAGTAGGGCAGTTAAAAGATTGTATCGCTGAGCTTCAGTCTCAAGGTCACGATATTCCTAACTATCCAGAAGATCCTGCAAATGCCGCTGAAGAAGAAATTCAAGCTAAGTATGGCGTATGTTTAGGTTCTGCAGTTAACCCTGTACTTCGTGAAGGTAACTCTGACAGACGTGCAGCAAAAGCTGTTAAGAAATTTGCTCAAAACAACCCACACCGCCTTAAAGCAGTTGATGACAACTGTCAAGCTTACGTAGCTCACATGGGTGGAAAAGGTGACTTTTTTGCACATGAGAAATCTGTAACTTTAGATGCTGATCAAAAAGTAACTATCGCACTTAACGGTAAAGAGTTAACTTCTATTGATTGTATCAACTCTGAAGTACTTGATGGTACATTCATGTCTGTATCTGCACTACGTGCTTTCTACAAGCAAACTATCGCTGATGCTAAAACTAAAGGTCTTATCTGGTCTTTACACCTTAAAGCAACAATGATGAAAATCTCTGACCCAATTATGTTCGGTCACGGTTTCGAAATCTTCTTCGAAGAAGTATTCACTAAATATGCTGCAACATTCAAAGAGTTAGGTGTTAATCCTAACATGGGTATGTCAGACTTAGAGAAGAAAATTGCTGGTCACGCTCAAGAAGCTGAAATCAAAGCTGCTTTCCTTGCTGCTGTTGAAGCTGACGCTCCTAAAATCGCTATGGTTGATTCAAGCAAAGGTCAAACAAACTTTAACGCTTCTAACGATGTAATTATTGATGCTTCTATGCCTGTTGTAATCCGTGAGGGTGGTAAGCAATGGCAAAGAGATGACTCTGCAGAAGAGACTGTAGCTGTTATTCCTGATTCTACTTACGGTATGTTCCACGAAGAGATGCTTGCTGATATCGTTAAAAACGGTCAGTATGATGTAACTACTATGGGTACAATGCAAAATATCGGTCTTATGGCTCAAAAAGCTGAAGAGTATGGTTCTCACCCAACAACTTTCGAATTAGCTGAAACTGGTACAGTTACTGTAACTGGTGCTAACGGCGTTCTTATGTCTTTTGAGTGTGAAGCTGGTGACATCTGGAGACTTGCTCGTACTAAAGATATCCCAATCCGTGACTGGGTACGTTTAACTGTTGAGAGAACTCGTTTAGAGGGTATCCCAGCTATATTCTGGTTAGACGCTAACAGAGCTCACGATGCTGAACTTATCAAAAAAGTTAACGTTTACCTAAAAGATCACGACACTTCAGGTCTTGACATTCAATTCATGAAAGTTACTGATGCAACTCGTTTCACTAACGCTCGTGTACGTGAAGGTAAAAACACTATCGCTGTAACTGGTAACGTTCTTCGTGACCACCTTACTGATATGTACCCAATTTTAGAGCTTGGAACATCTGCTAAGATGCTTTCTATCGTTCCATTATTAGCTGGTGGTGGTCTATATGAGACTGGTGCTGGTGGATCTGCTCCTAAACACGTTGAGCAATTCGTTAAAGAGGGTCACTTACGTTGGGATTCACTTGGTGAGTTCTTAGCATTAGCTGAGTCTTTACGTTTCCTAGGTCAAAAACACTCTGATGCTAAACTTACTGCTTTAACTGCAGGTTTAGATGTTGCTAATGAAGGTTACCTAGACAACTCAAAAGAGCCAGGTCGTAAAGTTGGTCAACCAGATAACAAAGCTTCTCACTTCTTCTTAGCTCAATACTGGGCTAAAGCACTTGCTGAAGGTGATAACGCTGAGTTAGCTGCTAAATTTGCTCCAGTAGCAAAAGAGTTAGCTGATAAAGAAGATACTATCATCTCTGAGCTTTTAGCTGTTGAAGGCAAAGCACAAGATATCGGTGGTTACTTCCGTCCAGATGATGCAAAAGCTGAAAAAGCGATGCGTCCATCTGCTACATTAAACGCAATTATCAACAACATATAATTGCTATTACCTGCGTTTTAAACGCAGGTATATAACCTTTTGTTTTTAGCTAAATAGATTTTTCCTTTTAGCTAAAAATAAAAAGTTAAAATAACTCAAAGGGAATTGATGGCAAACAAAGTAACAGTCATTGGAACGGGTAATTTTGGATCAACAGTAGCGTTTATACTCGCTATGCGTGGTTCATGCCATGAAGTTGTACTTCGTGGTAGAAATATTGATGTAGCTAAGGGGAAGGCTCTTGATATGTCTCAAGCTGCAAATGCAGCAAGAGAGCATACAGTTGTTAGAGCAGCTGAAGGTCCTGAAGATATGGCTGGAAGTAAAATTGTTGTCATAACGGCTGGTGCACCAAGAACACCAGGAATGAGCAGAGATGACCTGCTGACAAAAAATGCAGAGATCGTTAAAGGCTACTCTCTAGAGATTAAAAAATATGCTCCAGATGCAATAGTCGTAGTAGTAAGTAACCCACTTGATGTTATGACTTATGTGGCTCTTAAATACACAGGTTTCCCAAGAGAAAGGATACTTGGTATGGCTGGTATTTTAGATGCTGCAAGAATGGCACACTTTATCTATGAAAAACTCGGTTATGGAGCAGGGCAGATTCGTGCTACTGTAATGGGCGGACATGGTGATACTATGGTTCCTCTTCCTAAGTTCACTACTGTTGCAGGTGTTCCGATAGATGACCTGCTTGACTCTGAAGAGATAGGTGAAATCGTTCAAAAAACTAGAAATGGTGGAGCGCAAATTGTTAATCTTCTTGGTGATGGTTCAGCTTACTATGCACCTGCAAAATCTACAGCGGTAATGGTTGATGCAATTTTAAAAGATACTAAACAGATTCATTCATGTGCAGTGATGCTAAAAGGTGAGTATGGCTATAGCGACATGGTAAGCGGTGTTCCTGTTATGATTGGTACTGATGGTGCAGAGCAGGTTATTGAGATGACACTTAAGACACTTCAGAGGACTAGATTTAAAAACTCTGTTGCATCAGTTAAAGAGATGGTTGACACTCTTTACGCAAACGGTTTTTTTGACGACCTTAAAAAGAAATAAATTTCAATTTAAACTCCTACTGAGAAGCCTAGTTATCCTAGCTTCTCCTTTCATATATTACTTTTCCTAATACTCTACATCATGTTTCATTAAGTTACACTAATAAATACTATTTTCACATATAATTCTTATGAAA
>JBDLHW010000182.1:0-4051 GCA_039715155.1 Campylobacterota bacterium
AAATCAGGTATCAACTCAGTACAATGGCACATGGGTAAAGATATTCCAAATATTCCTGGTAAGAGAACAGGTGGTATTGTTATTGGTGACATTATTGCACCAATCTTCTTTAACACAGCAGAAGATAGTGGATGTATCCCTATTCAAGCACCAGTTGGTAAACTTGAAACTGGTGATGTTATTACAGTTAAACCTTTTGATGGTGTTATTGAGAGAGATGGAGAAGTTGTATCTGAGTTCAAAATAGAGCCAAACACACTTCCAGACGAAATGAGAGCAGGTGGCCGTGTACCACTTATCATCGGTAAGGGTCTTACAGCAAAAGCAAGAGAAGCTTTAGGTATGGATGCTGGAGATATCTTCATGACTCCTGATGTACCGGCAGATAACGGTAAAGGGTTTACTCTTGCTCAAAAAATGATTGGTAAAGCGTGTGGAATCGAAGGTGTTAAACCAGGTACATACTGTGAGCCAATTGCAACAACTGTTGGTTCTCAAGATACAACTGGACCAATGACAAGAGATGAAGTTAAAGACCTTGCGGCACTTAGTTTTGGTGCAGATATGGTTATGCAATCATTTTGTCACACAGCGGCTTACCCAAAACCGGCAGATATTAAACTTCAGCATACACTTCCAGAGTTCTGGACATCAAGAAAAGGTTTCATTCTTAGACCAGGTGATGGTGTAATCCACTCATGGTTAAACAGACTATGTCTTCCGGATACAGTAGGAACAGGTGCAGATAGTCACACAAGATTCCCAATAGGTATCTCGTTCCCAGCGGGTTCTGGTCTTGTTGCGTTCGCAGGTGTTACAGGTATGCTACCTCTTACTATGCCAGAGTCTGTTCTTGTAAGATTTAAAGGTGAGATGCAACCGGGTATCACACTTAGAGATATGGTAAATGCTATCCCTCATCAAGCGATCAAAGATGGTCTTTTGACTGTTGCTAAAGCTGGTAAGAAAAACATCTTCTCTGGTAGAGTTCTTGAGATCGAAGGTTTAGAGCAACTTAAGTGTGAGCAAGCGTTTGAGCTTTCAGATGCTTCTGCTGAGCGTTCTGCTGCTGCTTGTACAGTTTACCTTGACAAAGAGCCTATCATTGAGTACCTAGAGTCAAATATTGTTCTTATAGAAGAGCTTATTACTCAAGGGTATGAAGACAAAGCAACACTTCAAAGACGTGCTGACAAAATGAGAGAGTGGATCAAAAATCCAGAGCTTCTTAAAGCTGATCCTGATGCAGAGTATGCAGCAGTGATCGAGATTGATATGGATCAGATCAAAGAGCCTATCCTTGCATGTCCAAACGATCCGGATGATGTTAAGACACTTACAGAGATCAGAGAAGCTGGTCTTAGAACAGAGATCGACGAAGTATTCGTCGGTTCTTGTATGACAAACATCGGTCTTTTCAGAGCGCACGCTGAGATCCTTAGAGGTGAAGGTGCAGTTGCTAACAAACTATGGATCTGTCCTCCGACTAAAATGGATGAGAAGACGCTTCAAGAAGAGGGTTACTACTCAGTATTCGGTATGGCTGGAGCTAGAACAGAGGTTCCTGGTTGTTCACTTTGTATGGGTAACCAAGCGGCTGTTGCAAAAGATGCATGGGTATTCTCAACATCTACAAGAAACTTCGACAACAGACTTGGAAAAGGTTCACAAGTGTATCTTGGTTCTGCTGAGCTTGCGGCTGTTGTTGCACTTAAAGGTAAGTTACCAACTGCTGCAGAGTATCTTGAAGTAGTTGCAGATAAGATCAAGCCAGAGATGACTGACGAGATCTACAAGTATCTTAACTTCAACAAAGTAAGCCAAGAAGAGCTTACTGCAATGGTAGAGTAGTCTTACTCTCCCCATCTTTCAGTAGAGAGAGCTTCTCTCTACTGCATTCTTTCTTCCTTTTTTTCTATACTTTTCGTTATAAAATATGTGCTGACTATATCATATGTAAAGATAGATATAATAGGGCATAACTAAAACCCATTATGTGTATCTAGGATTTTAGAGGTGTCCATAATTTAATATACATAGAATAAAGTAGATAAAATGAAAAGTATAAATACATATTATGAAGACTTTCAAACATTACAAGCTTTTCTCACAAAACAGACTATAGAAGATTCACCTTCTCTTTTAATTCAAGTCTTTACTTCAAAAAATGATAAATCTTTTATACAAACATTACTAAATGAACTTACAACGGTATTGCCGCAAGCTACCATCATTGGAAGTACAACTGATGGTGAAATAATGAATGCAGAGGTCTCTACACATAAAACAGTATTGAGTTTTACTCAGTTCAAATGTACAACACTCAAAACAGATATAACTCTACATACAAAAGATGGATATTTTTCAGGCATGACTTTAGCCAAATCTTTAATACAGGAAGATACCAAACTGCTTATTGCCTTTACAGATGGACTTCATACCAATGGAGAAGCATTTTTAGAAGGAATTCACTCTGTCAATAGTGATGTGATTGTTGCAGGTGGTCTTGCAGGCGATAATGCGGCTTTTACAGAAACATATGTGTTTACAAAAGACCATATAATGATGAAAGGTGCTGTAGCAGTATCTTTAAATAGTAATAGTTTAACGGTATCTAATGGATATAGTTTTAATTGGCATCGTATAGGAAAAGAACTTACAATTACCAAAGCTAAAGATAACCGTGTATATACTATAAACAATAAAACCGCTGTGGAGATCTATGCTTATTATTTAGGTGAAGACATAGCAACAGAGTTACCTGCCGTAGGCGTTGAATTTCCTCTTATGTTTACACGCAACGGTATTGAAGTTGCGCGTGCAGTTTTGGCAAAACATGATGATGGGTCATTGGTATTTGCCGGGAATTTACATACTGGAGATAAAGTACAGTTTGGATATGGTAATCCTTTGGATATCTTGGAGAATTCAGATGATCTATTTCATCAACTGCAAGAAAAACCTTCAGAAGCAATTTTCATCTATTCCTGCATGGCACGCAGGCACTTTATGCCTGATACAATACATGAAGAGATAAAACCATTACAATCTATAGCTCCTACATCAGGATTTTTTACTTACGGAGAATTTTATACAGGGGAGAAAAAAGAGTTACTCAATCAAACAATGACTATTGTTTCATTAAGTGAAGATAATATTGTATCCTCTCCCAAGGCAAATTTTCTACCACATAAAAGAACTACAACTTCTTCCATAAATGCACTTATAAATCTTGTAAACAGGACAAGTCAAGAAGCTATGGAAAAAGATGCCTTAGAACAGGCAAGACTTACATTTGAAAAACTGTTTGAAAAATCACCAGATGGTATTTTACTTCTGGAGGATGATATATTTGTTCAGTGTAATCAAAAAATGCTTGATCTTTTTGGTTATACCACAACAGAAAAGTTTGTCAATGCAAGTGCATATACGTTATTCCCAAGAAAACAGCCTGACGGAAGCTACTCCCTGATCAAGTTAAAAAAAATGAGAGAGTTAGCGAAGAAAAATGGAAGCCATCAGTTTGAATGGGTACACATAAAAGAAAATGGTGAAACTTTTTGGGTAGATATTATGCTTACATATCTTGTTATGAACAAGAAAGAAATTATCTATATGGTCTATCGTGATATAACGCATAGAAAAGAGTTAGAAGATGAAAATATTTCAATTAAAGAGCGTCAGGACTTTGCTCTCATAGGAAGTAGAACTTCTGTTTTAGATTGGGACTTCCGTGCCAATAGTATGTATATCTCTCCTAGCTGGAAAGAGATGCTCGGATATAGAGATGATGAACTGCCAAATGCTACTTGGACATGGTTCAAACAGGCACACCCGGACGATAAAAAAGAAATTTTCTCTTCACTTAGAATGCATGAAGAAAAACAGATAAGATATTTTGAAAAAACGCACCGTCTTAAACATAAAGACGGACACTGGGTTTGGGTATTGGGTAGAGCACAGATATTTTATGATGAAAATGGCAAAAAACTTCGTATGGTCGGTACCCATACTGATATAACAGAGGAAAAAGTGCTACAGCTTAAATATT
>JBDLHW010000183.1:0-4026 GCA_039715155.1 Campylobacterota bacterium
GGAGATATTAGAGTTTTTGGAAGAGAAAAATTTAATGGACTTGTATAAAAAGTTTAATAATGATTCTCAAGTATTAGTAGATTTCATAGAACAAAGTGATGCTTTTCATAATAAATATGTTCATATTTCACATACGGACTTAAGAGATGGTAAACGTATCTATAATGATTTTGCAGGTTCATTAGGAATGGGTGCAGAATGGCAAGGAGAAGTGAATTGGGATTTAATTAGGGGGATACATTGGGAATGGAGTTCTCTACATAGAACATACTTTATACCTAAATATGAAGATATGCATGCCAGTACAAAGTCAACCGAGGAGATAAGAGATTATATATATAAGTATGGAGCTCTCATGCCAGCAGCCGCACTAGCTACATATGTCTCAACAATGAATGGCACTTTTGAACTAATTACTCCAAAGAAATTTCAATAAACTAAAGGAAGAATATGACACAAGAAATCGCAACTAACGATAATAACACAAAATATAACAACTATTTGATGCGAGTAGCATCTGCGATATTTAATGCCCCAACCTTGGGTTTCCTTTTAGGACTATTTGTTGCATCGGGAACAAGTAACTTTGAAGGTGGTGCGATGATGACATATCAGATACTTTTTTATTATGGGACGATGGTTATTTTTTTAGTCCTGTTGTTTATCAAATACAAAGCTGTTCATGCCGCACTCGCATTGATTACCGTAGGAGTATGGATATACTATAAAGCTTTACCTGTGACAGCCTATATGAACTTTTTTTAAAATGTTGATTCACTCTTCATATTCTTAGACTTCATAGCTAATAAATAAAAATTAGAATATTAACCATGTCAAATAAAACATTACGACTCCAAAGTGTTAAAGAATACGCAGATATACATCAACAGAAGATTGGCGTTGTTATAGAAAATATACAAAAGAATCGATTGTCTGGGAAAAAAGTAGATGGGGAGTGGTATGTTTTGATTTCTGCTTCAGAAGGATATTCTCAAGTGCAGCGCATTTTAGATCCTGTAGGAAGACGTTTACGTGTAGACAAAAAACTAAATGTTGGACTCCGTTTTTTGAATGGACTTATTGTATCTCCTCTTTTGGCTATAGTTTTTGCTGGATTCTTTGCTAGAGATGTTTCTTCATTTGAGGGTGAAGCGGGACTTGCATGGATGACCTACGTAATTATGTTCACACCTATTATTTTTATAGCCATGTTGATTATAGGCAATAAAAAAGTGCATATATGGCTAGATATCTTTGCAATTTTTGCTGTAATGATTATATTATCAGTACGATGATTTTAAAATACCCAGTCCCCAAGGAGACTTTATGAGCCTTCTAGAGACACTTAAAGATCCTTATTACTTCTTTACTCTTCTCATTGTTATCAATCTGTTTTTTTATCTTTTTTCTCTTGGGTTTTCTCATGTTTGGGCTCATTTTAAAAAGGATACACTTCCTAAAAAAACCTTTTCTGATTTTATGAATACACTGCTTGTCTTGTTTACAAATATTGTAATTGCAATTCCAGGTTTTATGCTTTTCAGCAATGATATGATTCGCTTTAATGTAGAGTCAAATGTTGTCATAGACACACTTATACTTTTACTTGTGATTGATTTGGCTATGTATATCAGCCATAAATTGGCGCATACTGTTTTTCCATTTTCACACTTCCACCTTAAGCACCATACCCACCATCATTTTAATGAATTTAGTTTGTATGTCATGAACCCCATAGAATCCATAGGCTTAGGACTCATCATTACCCTGCTTCTTTATCTCCATAGCTTTAACCTCTATGCTGTTGGTATTTTTCTAGTGATCAATTGGGCTTGGGGTGTGGTCGCTCATCTCAATAGTGAAAAAAAGAGAGCATCGGATTTTTTATGTAACAGTGTGTTTCACGCAATACACCACCAAAATGGGGAGAGAAACTTTGGATTTTACACCGTCATATGGGATAAACTTTTTGCGAGTTACCAAAAAAATCTCTAAGCTATTTTAGAAGTTTAAAGAGAAAGCTTACCCTTCCTCACTCTCTAACTCTTCACGTACTTTATCCATGTCGATGCTTTTCACATGTTTGATAAGATCATCCATGCCTGCTTCAGAGAGCATGCCTTCCTGGTTGATGACGATGATGCCGTCTCTTATGCCTATGACTGTAGGTACGGAGTAGACAGCATAATATTTTGCAATGGCCTGTTGTTCATCAGTATTGACTTTAGTGAAACAAATGTCAGGATTTGATGCTGCTGCCTTCTCGAAAATAGGTGCAAATTTCTTACAAGGACCACACCATTCTGCCCAGAAATCAATAAAGACGATTTCTTTGTTGTCCATGGTCTCATTAAAGTTCGTTGTTGTTAAATCTATGTAAGACATAACTCTCCTTTGTATTTAAACGGAGTATAGCATAGCTAGATAAAATACTCTTTTGGAGAAAAACGTCAAAAGCCTATCAGCTTCATAGCTTTTTTAGTAGAAATTAGCTATAAATACACATTAATTATTCCCAAACTAAGGAACCCTATGTCATACGCTATAGAAACATTTGACCCAGAGATATTTGCTGCAATTGAAAACGAGAGAGAAAGACAAACTGATCACCTAGAGATGATCGCTTCTGAGAACTTTACTTTGCCTGCCGTGATGGAAGCAATGGGTTCTGTATTTACGAACAAATATGCTGAGGGTTACCCTTATAAACGTTACTACGGTGGATGTGAATATGCTGACGTTGTTGAGCAATTGGCTATTGACAGAGCATGTGAGCTTTTTGACTGTAACTACGCAAATGTACAACCTCACTCTGGTTCTCAGGCAAATGGTGCAGTATATGCAGCACTTTTAAAAGCTGGAGAGAAAATACTTGGGATGGACTTAAGCCATGGTGGTCACTTGACACATGGTTCTAAGCCAAGTTTTTCTGGTAAGAACTACTCATCATTTACCTATGGGGTAGAGCTTGATGGTCGCATCAACTATGATGAAGTACTTCGTATCGCTAAGACTGTACAGCCAAAGATCATCGTATGTGGTGCTTCTGCCTATGCAAGAGAGATCGACTTTAAAAAGTTTAGAGAGATCGCAGATGAAGTAGGTGCCATCCTCTTTGCTGACATTGCTCACATTGCTGGACTTGTATGTGCCGGTGAACACCCTAGCCCATTCCCTTATGCTGATGTGGTAACAACAACGACACACAAAACACTTGCAGGACCTCGTGGTGGTATGATCATGACAAATGATGAAGCAATAGCTAAGAAACTAAACTCAGCTATCTTCCCAGGTCTTCAAGGTGGGCCTCTTGTACATGTGATCGCAGCTAAGGCAGTTGGATTTAAATATAACTTATCTGACGCATGGAAAGTATATGCTAAACAAGTCAAAGCAAATGCCACTGTACTAGCAGATGTACTTATGAAGCGTGGTTATGATGTCGTCTCAGACGGTACAGACAATCATCTTGTACTTGTCTCTTTCCTCAACAAAGACTTCTCAGGTAAAGATGCTGATGCAGCACTTGGGAACGCAGGAATCACTGTAAACATGAACACAGTACCTGGTGAAACAAGATCTCCATTTGTGACTTCAGGTGTACGTATTGGTTCTCCAGCGTTGACTTCTCGTGGTATGAAAGAGAAAGAGTTTGAAATCATTGCAAACAAAATTGCAGACGTACTTGACAATATCAATGATGCAGCACTTCATGCAACGATCAAAGATGAAATGAAAACACTTGCACAAGATTTCATCATCTACGAAAAATCTATTTACTAATGACTTCAGCAGTCAGCTCATACAACGAGTTGTATTTTCAAAGGATACAACATACAAGTCTTTGATCTAGAATTTTCAGTAGACCATTATTACATTAAAAGGTCTGCGATTGTTGAGAAAATAGCTTTTAACAATCGTACCTTTTACGCCAAGTTTGAGCGTATAGAAGAGCCTCCCTCCCCCCTTTTACTTTCACAACACCTTGACAGACAATACACCATTGCCCTGCCCTTGGTAAAAGAG
>JBDLHW010000184.1:0-3843 GCA_039715155.1 Campylobacterota bacterium
GTGAGTCATTTCAGATGACTTAGTTATTTTATCAGCTAACTTTGATATGTAGCTTTTATTAGTAAGTTCATCAACCATAACTAAATCATCTAACTTGATTACGAAGTTCAGATCATGGTCTGCACACTCTTCTATAGTCGTAAGATGTCTGTCTGAAACAAATACAGCTTTTGCTTCTGAGTGTCTTATAATATGATGCACATCAGATGGGTGAAAGTCTGGTAAAACAGGGACAACAATAGCTCCAAAATAAGTAATGGCAAAATAAGCTACACCCCAGTTAGGCATATTTTCACTAAGAAGTAAAACTTTATCACCTTTGGTAATGCCATTTTTACGAAGTAACTCTACCACCTCTTGAACTTTTTCGTTCATCTGCGAGTATTTCATAGGTGTCTCACCGGCTTTACCTAGTGCATTTTGGTCAGCATACAGGCCAATAGAACGATTAAACAGGCTTGGAAGTGTAAAGTTTTCTAAGTTTTCATAGGGGTAAGTCATTTATAATCTCTTATTTTAAATTGATTTAGTATTATTATACATATTAAAAATAAAATAAACATTCAACATCTCCGTATAATGTCAACAAAGGTCCAAATCTTGAGCAGAAGAAGTAAAACTAAACAACCAAAACGTGACACTGTTACATTTACTGAGAAAGACTTTCTTCCAACTACCAGAGCTGAAATGGATGCTCGCGGTTGGGACTATTGTGATGTTATTCTTGTAAGTGGTGACTCCTATATCGACTCTCCTTTCATTGGTGTCGCAATGGTTGGTCGTATGCTTGAGAGAATGGGCTACAGGGTTGGTATGATTGGTCAGCCGGATGTGAACTCTTCTGATGATATTATGCGTTTGGGTGAGCCACGACTTTACTGGGGTGTAAGCGGCGGTAGTGTTGATAGTATGGTGTCAAACTATACAGCTACGAAGAAGTTTAGAAACTCTGATGACTATACTCCTGGTGGAAAGAATAATAAGCGTCCAGATAGAGCTCTAAGTGTCTACTGTAATCTTATTCGCCGCTATTTTAAAAATACAGTTCCCTTGGTCCTCGGTGGAATTGAAGCGAGTCTAAGACGTACAAGTCACTACGATTACTGGTCAAATAAGATGAAAAAACCGATTCTATTTGACTCCAAAGCAGATATTATGGTCTATGGTATGGGTGAGATTGCTATTGAACAACTCACGCGTGCGATAGAGCAGGGGCGCGACTACAGAGAGATTCGTGGTATCTGTTATATCTCAAAAGAGCCAAACTATGAGTATATTCAACTCCCTTCGCATAAAGAGTGTGTAGATACTCCTGAGAAGTATATAGACCTTTTTGATGACTTTTATGATAATAATGACCCAATCTCTGCAAAAGGTCTCTGTCAGCCGGTAGACAGTCGTTTTCTTATTCAAAATCCTCCCTGTGATTATCTTAATGAAGATGAGATGGACGCAAATTCAAACCTGCCTTTTACCAGAGAGCATCACCCATATTATGAGAAGATGGGAAAAGTGAAGTGTTTAGAGACTATCAAGTTCTCTATCATGACACATCATGGATGTTGGGGTGAGTGTAATTTTTGTGCTATTGGTGTTCACCAAGGGCGCACAATAAGGCCACGTTCAGAAAAAAACATACTTGCTGAAGCAAAGGATTTTAACAAGTATAAAGACTATAAGGGAATTATCTCTGATGTAGGAGGTCCAACTGCTAATATGTACGGATATGAGTGTAATAAAAAGCTTAAACTTGGTACCTGTGATCATCAGCGCTGCGTTGACTCAAGACACCTCTGCTCAAGTATGAAAGTTGATCACTCACGAAATATAAACCTTCTTCGCCAGATAAGGGATGTAGAGGGTGTACGAAAAGCATTTGTTGCTTCAGGCATTAGATATGACTTTATTACAGAAGATAAGAAACATGGTTATTCATATCTTAAAGAGTTGGTAAAACATCATATATCCGGACAGATGAAAGTAGCACCTGAGCATACGCAACAGCATGTATTAGACCTAATGGGCAAACCTGGCAAACAGACACTTGTTGATTTTAAAAAGCTATATGACAGACTCAACAGGGAAGAGGGGAAACAGCAGTTTTTAACTTACTATCTTATAGCTGCTCATCCAGGTTGTGAGGAGAAAGATATGCATGAGTTGAAGCGCTTTACAAGTGAAGAGTTACAGATGAATCCTGAACAGGCTCAAGTATTTACTCCAACTCCATCTACTTACTCTGCTGTGATGTATTATACTGAGATGGATCCAGTGAGTCGTAAAAAGATATTTGTAGAAAAAGATACGAAACGTAAAGAGAAACAGAAACAGATAGTTGTAAAAAAAGATAGTTTCTCTAGTGGATTTGCCTCTTAAGTTTTAAAATACTCCAGCTTAGAGTTTAGTTCCCCTGAAGAGTTAAACAGGTTGTCTGCTATGGTTGACAACTCTTTCATGCTATTATCATTAGCGTGAGATATCTTAGAGATACTCTCTATTTTTACGAGCATATCACTAGTATGAGAAGCTATCTCCTGTGAACTTTGCGCACTTACTTGTGTAAGCTCATTTGTTTTATCCATTGTTTCAACTGTTGTGTTAATATTACTCTCAACATGCTCCGAAATAGCGGACAGTGACTCAATATTTTCGGCATTATTTCTCATCTGATCACTCGCATCAGTTACTGACTGAATAATAACATTTATAGTTGCGTTTATCTCTGTAAGTGATTTTTGAGTGCGCTCTGCGAGTTTTCTTACTTCATCAGCAACAACAGCAAACCCACGACCATGCTCGCCGGCACGTGCCGCTTCAATAGCTGCGTTTAGGGCAAGAAGATTAGTCTGTTCAGCAATATCACTAATAACATCTAAAACACTTTTTATCTGCTGCGTTTCAGTTGATAGTTGCTCTAGCTTTCCATTCATCTCATGCTCAAGGTTAACACTATGCTGAACGCTCTCTATAAGTTTGTAAATCTCATCCTTAGCCTCACTTAGAAGTGAGTTCGCCTCTTGCATATTTATTTTTGTATCATGGAAGTTTTGAGATGATATCTCAACTATCTCTTGAATAGAGTTTGCCTGTTTTATAGTCTCGCTTGCTATCTCAAACTCTTCATGTACTCTTACCTGTGTTTTTTCCGTAATATCACGCATAGTGATTGAGTGATTTTGATTTACTTTAGAAGACTCTTTTGCATCAGATATAGTGGAGTTTAACTCAGAGATAAAAATGTTTATACAGCGAGCCATTACCCCTGTTTCGTCTCTTGAATCTATGTTAATTACTTTATTCAGATCATTATGCTCTTTTGAGACAGCCTCTGTAATTCCAACTACTGATAATTTTACCTGATTTACAAGGAGATAGATATTTAAAGATGAAATTGCAAGAGCGATGAAAGCAATGATCACATTTTTAATGATTAACTCATTGATCGTAAGTTCTGGTTGAGTAATAGAGAGTGTGATGTTAAACAGGATTAGTAAAAATATATTTCCTAGCAGAGTATTGAATATAACTGAGATGATTTTTTTACCAAATGACATAAAGGGGTGTTTATCAGATAAGGTAAGTCCTTTTGTCCATGTTTCAAGGTTCGTTACAAAAAGAATAAAGACAGGTATGACAAAAAGCAGAACAAGAGGTATTGTAAAGAGTTGAGCTAACCAAAATTGATTTGATGTTACAAAATCCAAACTACTTAGAACTGCTAGTGGACCGAAGGCTGTATAAAGAAGTTGTGCTGCCATAAAAAGTATAGGCAGAAGAGACAACTTTTTATCGATGCTCTCAGTGGTTTTTTTTGAATTTACGGCTTGTTCTATAGCAGATAGT
>JBDLHW010000185.1:0-3817 GCA_039715155.1 Campylobacterota bacterium
TTGCAAATATGTCAAAGATTTCTGCAATGGCACCTGACTATGTGAAGATTGATTCTACTTTGATGAAAAATATAGATAATGATAAGCACGCTTACTCTTTAGTAAAGGCTATTGTGAAATTTGCTAAAGAGCTTGGAATCAGGACAATCGCGGAGCATGTGACAAGCAGAGAGATATTTGAAATAAGTAAGGAGTTGGAGATAGATGAGTTTCAGGGTTATTACTTTGGTCAGCCAGTGGGGACGATTTCCAACAAGGAGATAGATGATGTCTAAAGATAGATATAAAAGAAAAATTTTACTCCTTGTATTTATAATTATTTTAGCCGCCTGGGGTGTGCTTCACCTTTATCAATACACTAAGATGAAAAACAACCTTAACTCCAATATCTCATATATAGGCACTATTATACGTAAGGATTTTAACTCCAATATAACAAAGACTCAAAAAGAGTATAGTTACAGAACTGATAAAGTGTTGAAAACGGAAGGTATTATAGAAGCATTCACTTCAAGGGATAGAGAAAAGCTTTTTAAACTATTGAACAAGAGTTATCAAGAGCAGAAAAGTATAGATTCTTTTCTAAAAATTGTTACTTTTAGATTACCTGATGGTTCTGCCTTTTTGAGGATGCATAAACCAGAGATGTATGGTGACGCTTTAAATAAGAAACGAACTATTATCATGGATGTAAATAGAGAGCAAAAAAGATTGTTTGGTTTTGAGATAGGCAAGCTTAAAATGAGTTACAGAGTGGTGACTCCAATTTTTCACAACAGTAAATATGTAGGGTTAGTGGAAATTGGTATCTCTCCGAAAAAGTTTATAAATAATATTTCTGATCTTTTTGATGTAAAAAATGCATTAGTGGTAAAGACGAAAGCTACAGAAGTATCACTTGATAAAAAAGAGTATTTCAGCAAAAATGAGTTTTCACTTATTAGTGATGATAAGACTATTCAAGAGATATTTAACTTGGCTTTTACAGAGTATGCAGATAAGAGAGTTTTTCTATTTACAGACCGTGATAATGGTATTGATTATATGATAGGGAATGATTTAGACTTACTAAATCAGAATAATCAAGTGGTTGCAAGGGTCTTGTTGGCTCACAATATAACAGAGGTTATAAGAGAGTATAATCGGACTCTTTATGAAACAGTCCTTTTTGTTATGATTCTTTCTATAGTCGTCTTGTTACTTTTAAACTTTAGTTTTAACCTGTATATAAAGAAAATCAATGAGTCAGAGGAGCTGTTGAAAACTATATTTGATACAACGACTGAGTCTATTGGTATTTTGGATTTAGAGTCAAATTTTTTACTTGTTAATCGTGCTTATGAGAATATGACCGGGTTTACGAAAGATGAACTTTATGCTACTTCCTGCAAAGCATTGACCACTCCAGATACTTTAGAAGCTACAAAAGATGTTGTATCTAAAGTCTTGGAAAAGGGCTCTTATTTAGGTTTTGAAAAATCCTGTATAGTAAAAGATGGGAGAAAAATTGATGTATTGATGAATACGGTTTTAATGCCGGATAAAGAGAGAATGCTCGTCACTATGCATGATATAACTCTACAAAATATAGAGGAGAAAGAAAAAATTGTTCGAGAGCAACAGATGCTCCAGCAGAGCAGATTGGCACAAATGGGAGAGATGATAAGTATGATAGCTCATCAGTGGAGACAGCCTTTGAGTGCAATTTCTACTACCTCCGTTAATTTGAAGTTAAAGATTGAGATGGAAGCTTTTGATTTAAGTTCAAAAGCCGGTGCCTTAGAATGTAATAACTACTTCTTAGAGAGACTCGACAGGATTGATGATTATGTAGAGACTTTAACAACGACAATCGATGACTTTAGAAATTTCTATAAACAGGATAAGAAGAGAGTAGTCACGAGTTTTGAAACAGTTGTTTCAAAATCATTAAGTGTGATTGAAGCGTCACTCTTGAGTGATGATATAGAGATAATAAAAGAGTATAACTCAGATAAAGAGATAGAACTTTATGACAGTGAGGTTATGCAGGTTGTCCTAAATATAATAAAAAATGCACAAGACAACTTTAAAGAGAGAGAGATTGAAAATCCCTATATCAAAATTATTATTGAAGATAAAACACTCTCAATATGTGACAACGGAGGGGGAGTACCTAAAGAGATACTTCCAAAAATATTTGATCCCTACTTCTCAACAAAAGATGAAAAAAATGGAACGGGTTTAGGCCTTTATATGTCAAAAACTATTATTGAAGATCATCATAATGGAAAATTACTTGCAAATAATATAGAGGGTGGCATCTGTTTTAAGGTTGAGTTGGGAGCAGATGATGATTGAGGGACTAAGAAGCTTTAATTATAATAAAAAGTTGATTATATCTTTGTTGAAATCAAAGTATGGTGCTGTAGCAGTTAGTGTTCTTGCTCCAGTATTCTACTTTATAATATTTTATGGCTATACCCCAACAGAGATACTGGCAGTATGGTTGTTTTTGCATCTTAGTGTTTTTATTTTTCGTATAGCTATAGGTAATAAATTATCAACTATTTTATATACTGCTGATGAGAAGGGTATAAAGAGTCTTTTAAAACTATACCTTTTGTCTATATCTCTGAGCTCATTTTTATGGGGTATATCAGTAATACCGGCACTCCTGTATGGAGAAGAAGCTCAACAGTTTATCTTGATTGCCATACTGTTTGGAATGGTTGCGGGTTCTCTGTCAACTTTAACACCTGTTTTTCATGCTGTTTTTATATTTATCTTTAATATTATGTTTTTTGCTGCTGTTAGTTTACTTTTATTTGCTGATTCAAGCGTACACTATTATGCAGTAGTTATGTTCATAATTTTTCTTTTTATAGTGCTTCCTGCAAGTTATAGAATCTATAAAGCGATAAGTGAAAACATACAAATAAATGAGGAGATAACTCTTTTAAACAGTACCCTTGAAGAGAGAGTTATTGAAAAAACAAGAGAGATTGAAACCTATAAAGAGCGTTTTGAATTGGCATTTTCAGGAAGTAATGATGGATTGTGGGATTGGAATCTTGAAGATAACAGTATCTACTACTCACCCCGCTGGAAAGAGATGCTTGGATATAAAGACAGTGAATTAGAAAATGTTTTCGATTCATGGAAAGATAGAATTCATCCTGATGATGCTGAACAAATATTTGCTTTAGTTCAGGAGCATATGGATAAGAAAATTTCTACTTACGAGTCTATTCATCGACTTAAACACAAAGATGGCTCTTGGAAATGGATTTTGGCCCGCGGTAAAATACAATGTGATGAAAGTGGCAAAGCGATACGTTTTATAGGTACACACACTGATATTACTAAAGAAAAAGAGATGGAAAATACTCTTGTTGAGCTTAATAATTCACTCGAAGATAGGGTATTTGAACAGACTAAAGAGCTTGAGAAATCAAAAGAGATTCTTGGTAACCAGTATAGTATACTTCAAAAAATCATAGATACAATTCCAATAAGAGTTTTTTGGAAGAGTAGAGAAGGTGCTTATCTAGGTGCAAATAATTTATTTTTAAAAGATGCAAATCTAAGTTCACAAAATGAGATAATAGGTAAAACAGATTTTGATATGCCTTGGGCTGAGAGTGAAGCGCAGAGCTATAGAGATGATGATATGGCTGTTATGAACAGTGGTGAAGCAAGAGCTCAGTTTGAAGAGACGCAAACAGATCAAGATGGAAAAACTATCTACTTGACAACTTCAAAAGTACCTCTAAAAGATGTTCATGGTAATCTTATGGGGGTACTTGGAACATAAGAAGATATAACCGGGCGGAAA
>JBDLHW010000186.1:0-3797 GCA_039715155.1 Campylobacterota bacterium
AATAAGCATCGAGACTTGATGGCTCTAAGCCATAGTGTTTAGCAAATGCTTCACCACATAAAAATCCGGGTGTACCAACTAAGTTTGGAGCAGAGATTAATGTAGAAGGCTCTCTCCAGTATAGAGGTTTTAAATGGGCGTGAATATCACACATATGTAAAAGTGTGAAGTTACCCATTGAATTAAACTCGTAAATATCTTTTAGACCTACACTTGCTGGTGTTTTAATTGAACCAGCCATACTGCCAGTAGCAGCACCCAGTCCTAAAACAGCAGCGATATGCATAAAGTCTCTTCTAGAAATATCCATTACAGTTCCCTATCTTTTAATACCAGGAACAGCGATCTCTGTACCCTCAGCTTTTTTAGTAAGATAGACTTCAAGACCAACCATCTCTGGTGAGCCTAATGGAATTACCTTTAACAGAGCATTTTTCATACAACCCTGAAAACGACGCTGTAGAGTTCTAAGAGATGACTTAGTCATTCTATATGCTGGCCAAGTTGCTGCAACTGCAACACCTTTGTTACTTAAATCTGGCAGTGGTTGAGTTCTTAATACTCCACCAATCACAGCTGGTGCATGACAAGAAAGACATGCTAGTCCACGTCCACCACGTTTTTGCTCAAATGTTTTTTCACCCAGTGCATAAGCATCTTTCATATGCTGATTTGCGTTAACATCAATCTGACTCTTTTCACCGTTTGCAATAGTCTTAACATAAGTACTCATATCAAACATGTTCGAACTTTTCAATTTAAATGGTTTGTGACCATTTTTATGCATAAGTCCTTGAAGAACCTGATCAACACCAACAACTTGCTTAAACTCTTCAATGTAACGAGGGAATCCTGCTACATATGCCGGTAAATCATCTTCACTTACATTTAAAAATGCTGCAAGTCCAGCATCTCCACCACAATACTCCTCTAATAGTTCTTCACCATTAGCAACCATAATATCTGCCGGGTTATTCTCTAACATCTCAGCGTACATTGCACGGTCAGCGTCACTCATTGCGAACTGCTCTCCACCAAAAGATAGTGAAGAAAGAAGTGCAACAGATAGTGCTATTTTAATTCCTGCTTTCATTGATTATCCTTTTGGTTTAATCTTTTTACTTTTTTCGTGAACTTCACCAGTGTTATCAGTATATGTAACAGTAAGTTTACCTTTACCGTTAATTTTCATATATGTTGTAAAAACTGGATTAACAGAGAGTGATTCCCAAACAGTCATAGTTGTAATGTCTTTACCGTTGTAATTAAACTTCACACTATTAATATATTTAGCTGGAATAAGTTTTTTAGTCTTTTTATCCTTACCCATACCAGTATCCATCGGGTGCATAACCATAAAACTTACTTTTACAATTTCACCATCTTTAAACTTTTTTGGTTTAATTTTTATCAGTGATTTTCTTTTATCTGCCATTTTATTATCCTCTATTTTTATTTTTATTTATATATATTGATGAGATTGACAATTATCAACCACAACCACCGATAGTTACTTTAATACTTTGAGAAGCGATTAAAAAATCACCGTTACTAAGCGCAACTAATGCTGTAACTTCTTGAGTACCGCCAAGTTTAATACGTGTAGCAAGCATCGCTTTACCATTTGCTGGAGTCAGATGTACATCTATACAGCGTGCATTTGAATTTTTACCAGCTAATATATGGATAGACTTAACATAATCAGCATCTGTCATTGGAGAATCAACTTCAACAGTTACAGGTACAACCGCACCATTTTCAGCTATTTCTGGAACTTTCAACTTAACAGCTTTAGATGCTTTAGGAGATTTACCACCTGTAATAGCATCAATCGCACTTTTAATATCAATCTTGTTTGGGCTCACCGGTTTAGCATCTGCCGCAAAACTCATAGCTGGGACTACTGCTGTTACAGCTGCTGCTGCACCTAACTTTTTGAAAAAATCTCTTCTTTGCATAGTATAAATTCCTTTTTATTTTTCAGAAACAATATATGAAGTGATATCACATATCTCTCTTGTTGTGAATAACTTAGTAGTTAAGTTAACTGTCATGTGTGTATCTTTATTGTCAACACGCGGATCAGCAATTTTTTGAAATACAAACTGATTATCTCTTACACCACTCTCCATAAACATAGCTTTATAACCTGTTAAATCCGGACCAATATCTCCACCGCCTTTAGCACCTTCAATATTATGACAAGCAACACAGTTTCCATACTGTTTAGCTGGAATCTTATCTCCAGGCATATACGTTTTACCCGGCTTCATCTGCTTCTTAGCTAAGCCTTTAGGCAGTTTGCCTTTAGCTTTCTTTCCATTTAAGTTATGAAACATAAAAGAGCCTCTAGCAATTGCATCAGCATCTGTTGTTATACAACCCGCAGGCATTGTATATGTCTTAGCTGGAGCTAATAGATCTTTCTTAATCATCTTACTTGCATCTGGTGTTTCAATTACACTGCTATAGTCAGCAGCAAATAGAGAAGCGCTTACAAGTAGTGACATCATCAAAGTTTTCTTCATTCTTGTTCCCCCGTTTTTTAATTTCAAGGGCAAGTTTAACTTCAAAGTGTAAAATTAGTGTAAAATCTTTGTAAAATTAATTTTTTTTATAATTAAACCTCTAATAGCCCCTGTAAACAGGCAAATAAAAATACTCTACAATAGCTAGAAAAACTTTTCTGTTATCAATAAAACTTATTTTATGATAGAATTCTGTGAATTAAAAGGGTGGTAACGATGATAATAAAAAATCTAATAACTAACACTGTAATAGTTTTTATAGGGCTAGCTTTTATATCCTGTACAAATATGACCATAGGTTTTGAAGAGGATAGTCCACTCTACAATGGTCCTTTAATTGATACTAGAGAAGAGAAAACTGTTGAGTCTCAAGATTCTCAAAAAAGTGAAGAGCTTATAGCTGAAGAAAAAACAGTTAAAGAGCTAGACAATGGAAGTAAGACAACTAAAGCTGAGACAAGTACTAAACAAGAAGAAGCTGTAAATCAAGAGACTACCATCAAAGAAAAGAACGAAACAACATTCTCTTATAATTCAGATGATGGCTATTAAGATATATCATTAGGTGGAAATATGTAGAGAAAAGTACTTCCCTTTGTAGGAGTAGAGCCTATTTGAAGTTCTATATTTGCTTCATCAATAATGGACTTAACGATATTTAGGCCTATTCCAAATCCCCCTTTACTAGTATCTTCACGGTAATACCTGCTGAAAATCTCATCTATCTTCTCAATACCCACTCCATAGTCCCTAAAACTTAAATGACATCTGTCATCTTTTATATAGAGTGCTATATCTATCTCAGAGTTTTCATAAGAGTACTTGATTGCATTTGATATATTATTATCTATAACACGCTGAAGTTTCTTAGCACTCATCTCAATATTTGGACAATCATCTATATCTGAGTTAATAACTATATTTTTCATACGTGCTACTTCACTAAAGTACTCTATTCTATCTTCTAAAAAAGATTTCATGCATATACTCTCTTCTTCATGCTCTACTCTATCATGCTTTATAAGGTAATCCATATCATTATATATATTGGAAAGTACTTTTGTAGCAGCCTTCATTCTCTGCATATACTTATTTGGTTCATTCTTTCTGTTGTAAAGATCAATATTTACATTTATTATAGAGAGAGGTGTATTTATCTCGTGCACTGAATCTTTTATGAAATTATCGAGCGTTTCATTGAGCTCCTTAAATGGTTTTGCAAAAGTTTGTAAGAAGAACATACTGAGAATAAATACCAGGATAACTACG
>JBDLHW010000187.1:0-3797 GCA_039715155.1 Campylobacterota bacterium
CTGAATGTTGCTGTTGCAACTATCGGGGCTACAATGCCTAGTGGATTGGTTATTAAACCGGTAAAGCTTCGAGGTGTTGAATCTGAGGGAATGATATGTTCTGCTACAGAGATTGGAATTGAAGATGCACAAGATGGGATTCTTGAGTTAGATGAGAGTATAGGTGAGTTCAAATTAGGTGATGAAGTCTCTACAAACTCTGTTTTCAATGATGATCTGATTGAGATTGAGTTGACTGCAAACAGAGGTGATTGTCTGAGTATTAGAGGTGTTGCACGTGATTTGAGTGCAGCGTATGACAGACCTATCAAAGAGTATGCAGTTACAGACAATGATGCTAAACGCGGTATTGGCAGAATACTTAGTCTTTCTCATGAAAAAGATTTAGATGTAACTCTTCGCTATAAGGCAGTAGAGCTAAAAGATTTGAACCTACCATTTGTTGTGAAGCTTAGACTTGCTCAGATAGAAGATGATAGAGCTACAGATATAGAGGCAATTATGCTCTATATCACTCACTCTACCGGTGTTATTTTAAGAGCATACAATTATGGTTTTTTCTGCAGAGAAGATGAAGTAATGGCTAAAGTTACTCTTGGTGAAGATGATAATGGGTACGCTTGTATTCAAGCTGGAGAAAAAGCCTCGACTATTGGAATTATTCAAAATGATGAATCTAAAGTTACTTACGATGAAGGTACTATCCTTCTTGAAGCTAGTTATATTCCACCAGACATCATCTCTAAAAAGATGGCAGCATCTAAGATGGAATCGGGACCGATGTTCTATAAGACATCACGTGGTAGTGAACCCGAATTAAATGGTGGTCTCTCCTACTGTATTGATATGATTGAGGCAAACTCTGCATCATCAACATTCAGTGGAAGTATAGAGCTTTCAAACTCACATAAAGACAAAATTGTAATTGTTACAAAGCAAGAGATAGATGAGATTATAGGTGCTAAAATAGACAAGGTAGTTGTATCTAAAATACTTAAAAACCTTGGATTTGATACATCTAAATCAGCAGGTGATAATTTTGTAATTACAGTTCCACAGTTCCGTCATGATATAGTAAATAAACAAGATATTATTGAAGAGATTGTACGTATGGTTGGTATTGACAATATCCCGTCAAAACCTTTTACCTTAACTGAAGATAATAGAATTGAAGATGACTATATAGCATACAAAAAACGTAGAATTTTTAGACATCGTGCAGCTCAGAGTGGATTCTTTGAGTCTGTTCATTTTGTGTTTGATGAGAAAAAAGTGCTCAATAGTTACGGTTTTGAGACGACTAAAGATGAGTTGGAACTTCTAAACCCTATTGTTCAGACATTAGACACTTTAAGACCTACACTATTAACTGGTCTCTTAAAAGCTGCATCGGCAAATGTTAAAAACGGCTACTCATCAGTAAAGCTTTTTGAACTTGGCTCAGTTTTTTCTCCAACCAGAGAAGAGACATTGAAGATGTCAATTCTCTTTAGTGGAGATGCTGAATCAGAGTCTCTCTCAAATGCAGGAAAACCGAAAAAGGTTGATTTTGCATATTTTGTGCAAAAAGTATCAGATATTGTCGGAGCTGTTGAACTTAGAGAGTATGAGACCTCACACACTCTCTCTCATATCTACCAAACTGCAGAAGTTTTAATAGCAGGCAGAGTTGTCGGGGAACTATTCCGTGTTCATCCGGATGTTGAGAAAGCATATGATTTAGATAATGCATATGTTTGTGAGCTTGATTTTGATAAGATTCCTTATGAACTTAAAACGGCTAAAAAATCATCTAAATATCAAGCATCTTTTAGAGACTTAAGTATTATCATGCCACAAGATATGGATTACTCTAAAGTGAAATCTGTTATTGAATCATGTGAGATAAATGAACTTATTCGTTTTTATCCTGTAGATAAGTACAGTGATGAGGCTTTAGGTGAAGATATGAGCCTTTCTCTGCGTTTTGTACTTCAGTCACAGGAGAAAACTCTTGAAGAGGAAGATATTACTTCATCAATGGATAGAATCTTAGACTCACTTCAAAGTGAGTTAGGGGTAGGGCTTCGATGAGTCAAGTAGTTGTAACTCCAGCAGAATCTTTTTCTCTGAATATTTCAGAGATAGCACCAGATAAGTCGATTTCACACCGTAGTGCAATGTTCTCCATGTTGGCTAATGGAACGAGTGAGATAAAGAACTTTTTAAGAGCTGAAGATACAATGAACTCACTAGAGATTGTAAAAAACCTAGGTGCTACAGTTGTAGATGATGGAGAGACTATAAAAATATCTTCTGATGGAATAAAAGAGAGCTTTGAAGTTTTGGATTGTGGAAACTCTGGTACCGGTATGAGACTCTTTTGTGGGCTTTTAAGCTCTGCAGATGGTCACTTCGTACTCACAGGTGATAAGTATCTTCGTTCACGTCCAATGAAAAGAGTTACAACTCCACTCATAAATATTGGTGCAAAACTTGATGGAAGAGATGATGGTGATCTAGCACCTCTCTCTATCCGCGGAGCATCTCTGAATGCTTTTGATTATGAGAGCAAGATTGCATCTGCACAAGTGAAGTCTTGTATGATTCTTGCAGCGCTTAGAGCTGATGGTGTTTGTACATACATTGAACCTGAACTCTCACGTGACCATACTGAGAGAATGTTAAAAGGTATGGGTGCTGATATTCAAGTTGAGGGACTTAAAACGACAATCGCTCCAATGAAAGAGCTTCTCTCTCCTTTAACTATCAGGGTACCGGCTGACCCATCAAGCGCATTTTTCTTTGCAGTTGCTGCTGCTATCACACCAGACTCTAGCATTGTATTAGAGGGTGTGACTCTTAATCCTACCCGTATAGAAGCATTCAAAGCTTTAGAGAGAATGGGTGCGGATATTACTTACACTATCACTGACAACAAATATGAACCGATTGGTGATATTAGCGTTAAATATGCCCCTCTAAAAGGCATAGTTGTTGAAGATAATATCTCATGGTTAATAGATGAACTTCCGGCACTTTCAATAGCTATGGCCTGTGCAGAAGGTGAAAGCCTTATTAAAAACGCAGAAGAACTTCGTGTAAAAGAGTCAGATAGAATCTCTACAGTGGTTGAAGGCTTACGTGGGGCTAATATTGAAGTTCATGAGTATAAAGATGGCTACAGAGTTGTTGGCGGTAAGCTCCAAAAAGCTAGAGTGGACAGTGATGGTGACCATAGAATAGCTATGAGTTTTATTATTGCAGGTCTTAGATGTGGCATGGAAGTTACAGATTTAGAGTGTATAAACACATCTTTTCCAAACTTTTTTGAATTACTACAAAAAATCACAAAAATACAAATTTCTTAAACTGTCTCACCAATAGGTGTGGCTTTAGTGAGGGGAATTTACAAAGGAATTACTTCCTTTGTGAAGGAGACAGATATAATGAAAATTGAATTAGCTGAGAACTATGGATTTTGCTTTGGTGTTAAGCGTGCAATTAAGATTGCTGAAGAGAATCAAAATGCTTCCACCTATGGTCCTTTGATTCATAACTCCAAAGAGATTGCAAGATTAGAGAATGATTTCAGAGTTGGATTGACAGAAGACCATAAAACTTTCAGTGCTGGTGAAAAAGCTATTGTTAGAACTCATGGTATTGCAAAAAATGAACTCAGTGAGCTCAAAGCTACCGGAGTAGATGTAGTTGATGCAACTTGCCCCTTTGTAACAAAACCTCAAGAGATAGCTCAAGAGATGAGTGAAGCGGGTTATGATGTTATTATTTTTGGAGATGAAGCTCATCCTGAGATC
>JBDLHW010000188.1:0-3684 GCA_039715155.1 Campylobacterota bacterium
CTTTGTAACCCATTCTCTCCAGCATACGTCCTACCATAGCTACACCAATAAAAGGGGAGTCTATATAGGCATCTCCACTCACAAGAATAACATCACACCGATCCCAGCCACGGGCATTCATCTCTTCTTTTGTCGTAGGTAAAAAATCTTTGGCTGTAAAGTTGGATGGATTGTTTTTTTTCTTTCTCATACTTCTCTTTTTTCTGACTTATCGTTTATGTTTGGAGACATCATATCTGCTTGCCATAGAGAGGAAAAACTCTTTAAGCGCATAGGCAGTAGCTCCAAATACTGCTTTGGATTCATGGTCTATGGCAGGTGTTTTTACTATTTTTAGTAAAGCTTCGAGCTCTTCAATGGTAAATTCACGTGTATTGTAAGCTGTCTCCACTCTTCCGGATTCTATTTTTCTTTTGATATAGGCTTCTTTACTGCTTTTCAAGACACTCTCATCGACCTGTTTGGCATTTTTGCTGTTGAGCAGCAGAGGTTTCATCAGGTTATCAAAAAGTATGCCGATGTTCTCTTTTTTGAAGAGTGTTTCCGATATCTCTTCTAAAAGGTCCATGCGTACGCTTGCATTCTCTTCTGTCTGAAGGGTTTTCATATAGTCCGCAGCTTCTTTCTGGTCATACTCTGTATCGTTCTGTACGGAGATTAATTTCAAAAGTACTATATTTTTGTACTGAACCAGAATCTCATCCATCTCATCTTCAGAGATATTTTTTTGTAAATATTCTCTAAAACGGATGGAGAGCAGTTGCATATCATAACTGTATTCTTCGTTTGCGTCATCACTTTTTATTTGGTTGATACTGTTCTGCATTTGTGAAAACTGGCTCTCAAGTTCTATAAGTTGTTCCTCTGCACCGGAGATTGAAATATATCTCTCAACCTGTTCAGCAGAAGCCCCAAAGAGAACTTGGGTCAGAAGTGTAATAATAAATAGGCTCTTTAGTGTTTTCATAGTCGCATTATAGCGAATTAATCCGTTAATTTTTTACCGCTAATAAGCACAGGAAAGAAACGTACAGCCCATACAACAAGTAAAACGATCCAAACAGTAGCTGTAATGTCAAATAAAATCATAAAATTCCATCCAAAAGCAGCTACAAGTGAGACTAGGATACGCATAACGACAACAACCTGTGTTGTGTAAAAAAGATATTTGCTCCATCTGTCTGCCTGCATCATGTTGCCTGAGTGTCCAAGTGTTACACGTGTACCAAAACCAATAAGTATGGTAAAGACAAAACCAAGCGTAAGCATGTGTATCTCAAGACCCAAAAATGACATTCCGCTTAGAAGAGAGACAAGATTTGTTAACCCTCCAAGTATAAAAGCTACAGGTATCCAGTAGAGTGCAGTGTGCAGTACCCAAAGTAGCATATTAGGATTTGGGAATTGAAGTTTCCATCTAAAAAGCTCTTTTCCTATGAGAAGTCCAATTAAGATGTCAACAACAAATGAGCTATGGGTATAGACACCTTCTAAAGCGACATGAAGAAGCAGGAGTGTAAAAACTACTTTTAGCAGGTAGTCATTTCTTCCTTCCATAGAGTGAGAGAAAAAAGGTACCATACGCTGTGCAACAGAGAAGGTAAGTAAAAAGAGATAAAGGTAGATAGCTATTTCTGTGGATAGACCTACTAATGGTGTGTAAAACATTTGACCAGATATATATACAAAATGAGCCAGAACACCAAACTTCATAGCCATATTGATCCAAAATATATCGTGTTTGTCTTCCATTGTTGTCGTTGTATATATTTGATTGAGTATGTAAAGTCCGTAGAGGTGTCCGTAAAATATGAGGAACATCCCAAGTGCCGAGAGAACAGGGCTTGCTATGCTTCCCAATGCAAACAGGGCAGAACCCATATAAAAAAGAGTGAATACGCGCATATAGACTTTTTTTTCTATTTGGGGTGTAGAAGCAAATCTTGGAAATGTAGTAAACAAAAAAGCCAAAAATGCCGGAGTAAAAAGAAGGTAAGTGAGTCCATAAGCATGAAAACTGGCATCAGTGATAGATAAGTTCAGAACACCTTTATAGGAGAGTAAAAATATAAACATAGTAATAATTGCATTAACGAATGCCAGAACGAAAAAGGGTTGATGGGGTTGGGAAAAGAAGTAGTGGTTATCGGACTCTTCACTGAATTGCATACGCATAGTATCACCTTGTTTTAATCTATATAATCATAACAAAAGATACTAAAAAGAAAGTATGACCCCAGGGTGGGGTCAATTAAGTATGATTATTTAAAATCAGGTTTTGGAGTTGTCGCTGTACTTTTTGGAAGTTGTGGATAGGTAACTTCTGGTTTTCTACCTTCTAAAGAGTTTAAGAATGTAACGATCTTTGCTGCTTCCTCATCTGTGATAGTAATACCAAGCTGAATGCTTCCCATCTCTTTGACCGCATCTGCCAGATCCCAGATAGCACCGTTATGAAAGTAAGGAGCTGTTTCAGTAACATTTCTAAGTGTAGGTGCTTTTACCATACCGTTTTTGTCACCTTTAAAGTCACCTGTATCAGCAAATTTATATTTTGCAGTAATTTCGAACGGCTGCATTGATCCACCAAGTGCTATGCCTGTATGACAAGTAACACACCCTTTGTCTATAAAGGTATTTAAACCCTCTTTTTCAGCATCTGTAAGTGCATCTTTTTTTCCATTTAAGAAGTCATCAAATCTTGATGGAGTAACAAGTGTTCTTTCAAAAATACCGATAGTCGCTGTAATAGTTTCAAAATCAACTTTTACATCTTCACCGTATGCTTTTTTGAACTCTGCAACATAGGCCGGCATAGAGTTGATTCTCTCTTCAACCAGTGATTTTGGAGAAGCCATCTCAGGACCTGCCTGCATAGGACCCTGTGCCTGATCTTCTAGGTGTGGACTTCTACCGTCCCAGAACTGTGCTGCAAAAAATACTGCATTGTAGACAGTTGGAGAGTTCAAGTGATGAGGGTTTGCTGTCCACTTATGACCAACTGCCGCTGCAACACCGTCTGCTCCACCCATACCTAGATTATGACATGTATTACATGAGATGATCCCACTTTTTGATAGTCTAGGCTCAAAATAGAGTTTTTTACCAAGTTCTACTTTCTCAGGTGAGATCGTCTTGTTTGGATCGATAAGTTTTGTCAACTCTGCCTTGTCTGCAGGGATCGCTTTCAATCCTGCTTTAGCAGCTTTTTGAGATACGTCATTTGTAACATTTGCGAATACGAATGTAGATGCCAGCAGTGAAGCAGCAAGTAATTTAGATATTTCCATCTAGGTTCCTTCTTATAATTAATATTGTTTGAAATAATACAATACTAATTATTAAAGGATAATAAATATTACTAAGTCTTTATTGAAGTTTTTGAACATATTGGAAATTATAGGGGGGGGGAGGGCTAGAGTAGAGGTTTAAATAATTGCTCTGTATCAAGCCTGTAGAAGTGTTTGAGTTCATGATAGATATCGGGGAAATATGCCTTAAACACCTGCGGTGTTTCAAAAAAACGTTCACTGCATACTGCAAAGAACTCTGCTTCATTTTTCAGTGCATAAGAGCCTAAGAGTAAAGCACCTTGGGAAATTTCTTCTTTGCTGAATTGCTCTTTCAAGGTATTAAATGTTTCAGAGAAGACTTCTGACCCTCTTTGATAGTTTGAACCCTCCA
>JBDLHW010000189.1:0-3674 GCA_039715155.1 Campylobacterota bacterium
CTAAGCTTTATACCGGGAAAAGTGGCTTTATCTCAACCTTGAAAGGCTTCCACGGGAAATCACTGGGTGCACTCTCGCTTCTGGGTAAAGCCGTTTTCCGAAAACCTTTACTACCATTGCTGGATGGTGTACGGCAGGTACCCTTCGGTGATGCTGATGCCATTGAACAGGAACTCAAGTGGGCTAAAGAGGTTGGTGATGATATTGCCGGTGTTGTTGTAGAACCTATTCAGGGTGAGGCAGGCGCAATCGAGCCACCTGATGATTATTGGCCAAAGCTTAGACAAATTTGTGATGAGTATGAGGTATTACTGATTGCCGACGAGGTACAGACCGGATTTGGTCGTACCGGTAAATTATTTGGGGTTGATCACTGGGGAGTGACTCCTGACATTATGTGTTTTGGCAAGGGCCTTGGCGGCGGTGTTCCAATCGGTGTAGTAATGACATCCCTTAAAGATGTTTTAGGTGCAGGTGATCACGGTTCTACATTTGGTGGAAACTACCTAAGTGCAACTGCGGCATGCAGTGTTATTGATATTTTAGATGAGTATAAAGCGAGTGGTAAACTGGATGAGGGCTTTAAGTACTTTGCGCAAAAACTAGAAGAGCTTTTTAGCTCAAATAGAAACCTGTTTACTCAAAAAGTAGGTATTGGAATGATGTGTGGACTGCGTTGTAAAAATGCAGATACACTTACTAATATAATGAGCAGTGCTAAAGATAATGGTGTTATGGTTTTAAAAGCCGGACGTAATACCCTAAGATTTTTACCACCACTTACAATTACAAAAGAGGAAATTGATGAAGGTTTTAAATCTCTTAACGCTGCTGTCTCTACTCTTAAGTAGTTCGCTTTTAGCTAATGAGAATAATTCATCACTTGATGGATATATCTCTAAGATTAAAAACGATGAATTTGGTTATGATTATTCAAAAAATGAAGAAGAGAACCTCAAGTTAAGAGACTCTTGGATAGCTCCATTAAACCTTAACTATTCACACTCAGTTAGTAATCCGTATGGCAGTGAACAGGTTTCTCAAAACGCAGCCATAAGAATGGATCAGCCAATTTTTAGAAGTGGTGGAATCTACTATGGGGTCAAGTATGCAAATGCTCTGAGAAAATATTCTGATTACTCTGTTGATGTGGCTAAACGTAAGATGATTAAGGATGCTATATCTCTGCTTATTCAGATTAAACAGTCTGATTTTAGGATTAAACGTCAAGAGTTACAGATAAAGAATGCTGAAATTAGTTTGGCTCAAAACAGAGAGCAGTATCTAAATGGTCAACTTGATTCAGGTTTCTTGGATAATGCAATTATTGAGAGAAACTTTGTTATACAGAACCTTTACGATATTCAAACCTCAAAAGAGAGACTAATATCCAGCTTTAATGCGCTTAGTGACCTAGAGTATAAAAAAGTTACTATACCTCATTTAGAGTTACTCAATAGGGAAGAGTTTTTAAAACATAATATTGTTTTAAAAATGGCAGATTCCCAAATAGAAAAAGATAGTTATAATAAAAATGTGACTATTGCTAAATACCTGCCGGCTGTTAGCTTAACGGCTGGATATAACTGGAGTAAAAGTGACTCTCCATTTAAGTTTGGTCCTGATGAAAAAGATTACTACGATTATGGCTTTAAAGCTAATATGCCAATCGATCTAAACACTTTTAGAGATATTGAATCTGCAAGAATTGATTATCTCAAGTCTACTGTGATAAAAGAGGACAACAGAATTCAATTAGAGTCTGTGTTTGAGCAGGTTATGCAAAATATAAAGAATTTAGAGAAGAAGAAACTCTTAAGTATAGAGAATATAGATATCTACTCTAAGCTATTAAAAGACACAAAAGATCTTTATAGTGCCGGATATAAGACAGAGTATGATGTGAGTCTTTTGGAGAACTCAGTTGAGATATCTAAAATTGATTCTAAAATATATGAGATGGATAAACAGTTAGAGCTTTTAACACTTTATGAGATGTACGTTAATGATGGAGAATAAGTGAAGTTTAGTGAGTATATGACAGATTGGTTGTATGGTGAAGATGGTTACTATGCAACTTATAAAAATATAGGTAAGAGCGGTGATTTTTACACTGCGGTAAGTACAAGTAAGTTTTTCGGTGGAAGTGTAGCAAAGCATATTATCTCCTTAGTTGATGAAGGCTTTTTACACCCAAGTGGAACTATTTGTGAGATTGGTGCACATCATGGCTATTTCTTAGCAGATGTAATAGAGTTTATCTATACACTAAGACCTGCGCTACTCTCCACCTTGAAATTTGTAATTATTGAGAGATTTGATGATTTGCAAGAGCATCAGACGAACTATTTCAGAGAGTCATTTGGAGATGTTATCTCGCTAACTCACTATAAATCACTGAGTGAACTCAAATGTAAAAATGCTTTTTTCATAGCAAATGAGATTTTTGATGCATTTCCATGTGAACTTTACTTTAAAAGTAAAACTGCTCGCGTAGATGGACATGACGTAGAGTTTGACGTAGATAATGAATGGGTAGATGCCAAAGCTAAGAAGTACTATAAGGATAGAGGTGAGATAGCTATCGGTTATGAAGAGTTCGCACGTGAGATGGCTGATTCTTGTGATAAGTTTGAGTTTATGACTTTTGATTATGGAGAGATGCAGGCCCGTCCTGATTTTTCCATAAGAGTCTATGCTAAACATGAAGTTATTCCATTTTTTGATGAAGATATTAAACGTGAAGAGCTTTTTGGAAAGTCAGATATAACTTATGATGTGACTTTTGCTCACGTAAAAGATGCTTACGAAGAGGCTGGTGTAGAGTTTGTAGAGTTAAAGGCTCAGATGGTAGCACTTGTAGATATGGGAATACTTGAACTCTTAGAGATGCTAAAAGAGAAGGCTGATGAGAAGATATACAGCCAAGAGCTTGAAAAAGCCAAGATGCTAATCATGCCTAACTTTTTAGGTGAGCGTTTTAAGATGGCTAGGTTTAGAAAGTCTTAAAGTCAGAACTACTTTAGGACATATGCTATTTTAACTTTAAAGACTTCAGGAAAGTCAAATAGAGAAGAGTCTACCTCTATAGGAAAACTTCTCTCAATAGCCTGAATTGTTGCCTTTTTAAAGATGCTTTTTCCTGATACTATTTCTATACCTTCGACATTCCCATTTGCTAATATTATAAACTTAACATCAACAACTCCCTCTATACACCTTCTTCTAGCCATGTTGGGATATGATTTATTACTGTTGATTCTTTTTACCAAGTACTCAATAAACTCTCTCTGTTTAGCCTCACGTATATCTTGGTTTATCTGTTGTTGAACATTTGAAATTGTCTCTGTTTGAACTACTTCTTGTTCCTGTGCTTCCTCTATTATCTCCTCTTGCACAATCTCTTCTTCGGTTGCTTCCTCAATAATAGGTTCCGGTTCAACAATACTCTCTTGAATAATCGGCTCTGGCTTGAGAGTGGGTTTTAGCTTTGGTTTTGGTGGCGGCTTTTTCTTTACTCTCTTTTTAGGCTTAGGTTTTGGTTTCTTCTTTTCCTTTTTTATAGGTTTTATCTCTTTTACTTTTAAAAGAATATCAGAAAAATCAGTAGTAATATTTCGAAAACTTTTACGATACAATATCTTACCATTCTGTTTTTTAAAATATTTTGAAAA
>JBDLHW010000019.1:0-16196 GCA_039715155.1 Campylobacterota bacterium
CCTATAAAATCCGTTCCCTTGTAGGTCTCTCTTGGTACATTACCCACTGCAGAGGTCAGAAACATATCTCCTTCAGATTTTAGAGCGTGAAGCTCGACGCTGTGATTTTCTGTACTCAGTGAGCCGTAAAACCTATTAGTTCTTAGATCTCTTCTTAAAGTCTCACCATCATGAGTATAGGTGTCTTTCTTATCGTCTGTTCTATTGGCATAGATGAAATAAGAGAGACCATCCTCCTCATTTGTATAGTAGACATTCTGCTTGTTTGTACCATAGCTGCCAAGCATAGCCTTTACACGTCCACCCTCGTCATGCTTGGCAGTTTTGGAGTATAAGCGTATAACTACAGTGGCAGGTTCAACTCCAAACTCAAAAGATGGGAAACCAATATAGACCTCCACATGATCTATAAAGTCCATCTCCATATCGCCAAAAAGAATCAGCCCGCTACCGGCAATCGGACTCAGTAGCTCATTTTCATTAAGGTACATGCGTATACCTTTGGAGTAGTAACTGATTGGGTCTTGATTGAGTACATCAGGCTGGGCTAAACGATTTTCACTGTAGGAGAAAAAACGTAAGGACTTCAAGAGGTCCTTTAAAGATTCGACTTGCATTCTGTCCAAATCTTCACGGGTGTAAACGACTAAGTTTCCGGCACTCTCATCCTTTGTTTTTTTAGAGAGCTCAGACTCCTGTGCATAATCATGCAAAAGAGAATCTATCCCTTCTCCCCACGAAAGCGTAACAAAAAAAAACCCCAATATTAATATCTTCATAGCTTTATGATAATACTTTGTCTCTTAAATATTCATTAATATATAAAAACAATGATTAATTAATTTTCAATATACTTATTAAAACTAGAGTCAAGCTTAATATTGTGCTTGTCTAAACGTTTTTGATAGAAAAGAATATTTGGACGTCCCTTTTGCCAGAAAAAAGCTCCTGTCACATTTAGGTTTGCAAGATGAGCGTATCTTGTGCCAAAGAGTATTTTCCCTTTACAACTCTTTGGAATCTCTTTTACTGTAGAGAGTATGACTACTTCTGCTTTAGAGCAGTTGTCAACTATCTTTAATCCACCTGGATAAGTTCCAAGTGACTTTACATCTGTATGCATATAAATAGATGTGTTTGCTTTTTTTGTGATATTTTTCACAATCATGTTGAAGATACCAGAAGCTTTCTTCTCATCACTTGCGTAAACAGTAGTAATGAGAAAAAGTATAAGTGGTAGTTTTATCAAAAAAGGTATTCCATCCCAAATGTGAAGCGTCTCTCGACCGTTGGTATAACTACTTTATCTACAGTAGGAACTATTTGATTGTAGTAATCAGAATCTAAGCTGTTGTCAAAGATGTTTTCAGCTTTAATGTTCAGGTGAAAATCTCTGTTTACTTGATACTTGACACCGGCACTGTAGTCAAAACTATCATCAATATCTGTGTAGCCTGTATGAATAACAAGCTCATTAAATATATCAAATTTTGACAGACTGTTTAACATTCTCACTATGTATGACATGTGTTCTGTAGGATCAGCATTCACATCTTCCGGTGATTCTATGCACCAATAGTTGGCTTGAAGTTCAAGTCTGTCTTTCTCACTGAAGTAGTATGTAAACTCTGCTATCGCAGTACGTAAATCAACTTTTAAAGGACTGTTTTTGATAGGTGGTGTCAAAGGGTCTAGGTCTGGAATAATCATATTTTCACTATTACCAAATCCTACTATTACTTTAGAGAGAGTCTGCTCAGTTTTATAACTCACTTCTTGCAAAATTGACTTATAAGTTACTTCTTTCAAGGCAGGATTTGCGATAAGCATAAATGGCTCAGTTGCGAATTCCTGAGAAGATATAAATGTTTTGGCAACCCACTCTCTGTTTGTATAGATATATCCAAATCTAAGTTGGAGAGTATTCTGATTATCTACGTCATCATTTCGCACATACTCTTGATCCATAACAGATAGAGTGACAAGATTGTTCTCATCTAGGGTAATTAAATCTTGTATAAACACTGAATATATATCTTCTTTGTCATAAGGTTGAGGCTTAGGATTAGGGGATCCATTTATTCTGCGCTCACTCATATCAAAAGTTTTATATCTGTACTGTACACCTAATGTGAGTGCATGTGATTCTAAGTCCCATTTTTTCTTTAAAGCTGCAGTGAAGATATCTTCGTCTACTTTTTGATTATAAGAAGTTATTTGATTAATAAGTGGATCGGTATCTGCTATAGGGTATGGAGACTTTCCTGTGACATATTCAGATAAGTATTCAATAGTCGACTTAATATATGAGAGGTTTAAAATAAGTGAGTCATCCATGAACTTGGAGTTTGTTGAGAGGTTTATATAGTTGTTTTCTTTATAAGTGTTATCTGGAAGGCTTCCTATCCTAGGGCCTAAAAGAGCATCTCCTTTGGTCTGCATAAGATGAAAGTCAACTGTATGATTCTCAGTTCCTACAGATCCATAAAAGCGGTTGGTCTCTGTCGAATGTTCAAGTGTTTCGGTGTGGGGAGATGGAGGAGTAGCACCTTGGGTGTCAATATGAGTATAAGAGTGAGTATGACTCTCTTTCTTGTTATCTGTATGGTTGGCATAAATAAAGTAAGAGAGACCATTCTCTTGATTTGTGTAGTAGACATTCTCTTTATTTGCACCATTTGTGCTAATGTTAATCTTAGCTCGTCCACCTTCGTCATGTTGGGCAGATTTGGAGTATAGACGTATGACAACAGTAGCAGGCTCGATACCAAAGTCAAAAGATGGAAAACCTTGATATATTTCGACATGGTCTATGAAGTCCATCTCCATGTCACCAAAAGCAATTAGACCACTTCCAGTAATACCTGTTGCAAGCTCATTCTCATTCAGATAGACTCTTATACTGCTTGAGTAGTAGTTGAGTGGGTCTTGATTTAAGATGTCCGGCTGTCCCATTCTATTTTCAGTGTAAGCAAAGAGACGCAGTGATTTCAAGATATCTTTTAGAGACTCAACCTGCATGCGCTCTAAATCATCACGAGTGTATACGATTAAGTTTCCGGCACTTTCATCCTTGGTCTTTTTAGAGAGTTCAGACTCCTGTTCGTACTCATTCAGAAGGGAGTCTATACCTTCTGCACCCGAGAGGGAAAAGAACATTAGTAGTATTAGTAGTATTTTCATCTGTCAATGATAGTACTATAGCTCTTAAATGTTTATTAATATAAAAAAACAGTAGATATTTAACTATACTCCAATGATTTTTTCAATATCCTGTGCCAAGACAACACCCTCTTTGTGCCAAAGAGTCGAGTTCCCGTTTTCATATATAACCATTGTCGGAACTTGAGTGACACCATATTTCTGAGCTAACTCTTCCGACTCACCACAATCTATCTCCAGTACAGATACATTTTCATGAGCATCATCAATCTCTTCAAGCTCAAATTCCAGTGCCATACATGCATCACAATATTCTGAGCCAAACTTTAAAATAACTATCTGCTTTTTATCAAACTCTTCGTTGAGTATTTCATCAAAATCCATCTCATCTACTTGTATAAAAGACATTTTATATAGTTCCTTTCTTAGTCAAAATTGTAATCGTCGTTATTGCTCTCAAGCATTAAAAGTCTACAGCTTTTTTCTAATACAGCAAGTTGTTTTGCCATCTCATGAAGGTCTCTGCTGTAGGTATAAACACCATAACCTCGTATAACCATGATATTTGTTTTTTTTGTCTGAAAATAGTAGGATATCTCACTCTCAGCCCTGTCATACCAGTCATCGAACTGTTTGGGGTCAAATATCTCTATAGAGCCTATCTCTTTGTATCCAAAATAATCTTGCGGAGCGATAATGTTATGTTTAAGTGAATAGGCTGTAGTAAAGGGAGGCATAGAGAAGCAGACAAACTTTGCTTCTGATATTTGAGAGTAGATGCTAAAGTGTATTTTGGAGTCTATACTCGCTTGATTCCATCTGTAGTCTTTTTTGAAATAGAGTTCTATCAAATTTTTTTCATCAATAGCATCAAAAACAGCCTCTTTTGTATTTATTATAAAACGATTAGACTCTGTTTTAGCAGATATAGAGCCGTGATAAATTCCAAAAAAGTCTTTTCTAAACATGGAGAGAGCTAGGGTCGAGAGCTTAGTTTTTAGATTTTGTCTATTCATAATCAGCCTCTTACTTTTAAACTATGGTGTAAGTATATAGTTATAAAGTTAAAAACAAGCCCAATAACCCCGGCATGAAAACCAAACGGTTTAGATGGAAGCGGGGTCAATAAAAAGAGTAGGGTGAAAGTGAGACCAGCTATGAGACCGTAAAGTATACTTTTATAAGATAGCTTTTTAAAGTATACTCCTAGCATGATGGCGGGAGCTACATGTACTAATATCTCAAGTTTTATCTGAATTAACCACCATATGGTAGAGGGTAGGCTAATGGCCAAAAAGACCATAAATGCCATGATAAACCATGAAAATAGCTTACCTATGTACGTGAGCTTTTTCTGGGATGCTTGAGGGTTTTGTTTATGATAGATATCTTGTGTAAAGAGTGAAGCGATTGCAAGCATTGCACTATCTACTGTTGACATGATTGCAGCAACTGCTGCAGCTACAAAAAGAGTGATGACTATACTCATACCCTCAATATGCGTGAGCTTGTTTAACATTAAAAGAATTATCTGCTCACTGCCCGCTTTATCAAGCTCAGGAAAATGTGCGGAGCCTATTATAGCTATGATAACAAGAGGTAGAGTTGTCAGTAGTGGCATAATAACCATAAGTGAGAGTGAACGACGAAGAGTTGTCTCATTTTTTGCCGAGTAGATTCTCTGTATCGCTTGCGGGTAGACTGAGATACCAAAAAAGATAAGTATTAAAACACTCAACCACGTTATCTGATTTGAGAGAGCTACCTCTTTAAAAAGGTCTGGTTGGTTTTGTAAAAAAAGTGCTGTGTTTTCACTTAGTGAACCGTAGTGAATCATCACAACACTAAATATAATGATAACACCTATAAAGAGTAAAATTCCTTGGATAGCATCTGTCCAGGCAACACTTCTCATCCCGCCAAGAGTCTCATAGATAACCATGATGATAGCCATAAAGATTATACCCTCAGCAAAACCGATACCTCCACCTGTAACATACTCCATGATATAGCCTATGGCTTTTAGATTTGTGAGCATATAGTTTGAGAGTGCGAAGATAGATATACCAACAACAAGATATGTAAGAGTTTGCGAGTTGTATCGAAAGTTTATGTAGTCACCGACTGTTATAAAGCCATGTTTTTTACTGATAGGATAGAGTTTTGGAGCGTAGAGCAGATATCCTGCAACTATGGCGATCATAAAGGTTACACCTACGAGAAAAAACCAGCCATTTCTATAAGCGCTTCCAGCAAAACCGATAAGAGAGTTTCCACTGTATTGAGTAGCGTACATTGTTAAAAAGAGTACGGTTACACCAAAACCTTTACCGCCAAGATAGAAGTCTTTGAGGCTCTCCTCTTTTGAGGCAAACTTTCCTGCAAAACCTATAAGAATCAGTGAGGTGAGATAGGCAACTAAAAACCAGATGCCACCTTGAGAGAGCAGGGCTTCGTTATTCATGAGTATCTTTAAGTGAGTTCCACTTTTTCTCTATTATAAAGATAAGTACAACTGCATAGATGACAGTGGCACTTAAAGAGGCATATACCCATAGAGGAATACCGTAGTAGATATTAGAGCTTAAAAAGGGAATAGTAAGTATTAAAAGTACAAAGGAGAACTTGAACATGAACCGGTTACTTGAACCAGCTCTTCATTGTATCTATAGCAGAGTCTAAAACTGTTTGGTGAGGTTTTGACTCTTCTATGCCAAATGACTCTTGGAGTTTGTTTAGTAACTCTTTTTGTTCATCGTTTAGCTTTTTAGGATAAGTGATATTTACTTGAGCGATAAGGTTACCTTTGCCATGACCGTGAACATCTTCGATACCTTCACCTCTAAATGTAAAGTGCTGTTTATCACGTGTCCCTACATCAAGTTGAAGTTCTAACTCACCAGTTAGTGATGGGATAGTCACTGTATCACCTGCAACTGCTTGAGTGAAAAATACCGGAATAGCGATATAAACATCATTCCCTTCTCTTTGGAAGTGCTTATCAGGTTTTACTGTAAAGGTTACATAGAGGTCACCACGAGTTCCACGTTTACCGATGTTACCTTTTCCAGAGACTCTCAGACGATTGTCAGAATCGATTCCAGCAGGTATTTTAATAGTTACCTTTTCTCTTACTTCATCATAACCATCACCACTACAGCTTTTACATTTGTCTGTTGCAGCACTACCGGTTCCTTGACAAGTTGGACAAGTTTGAGAAAAAGTCATGAAGCCCTGTTTCATGTAAACTTGACCTTGACCTTTACAATCTTTACAAGTCGAGAGCTTACCGTTTTTAGCACCCGTTCCTTTACAATCTTTACAAGCATTTTTGTAAGTGAACTCTATCTCTTTTTCACAACCAAAGATTGCTTCATGGAAACTAACGTACATATCTACATTCATATCGAGTGGATATTTTTCCATATCTGCCGGGTTTTGACGACGACGTGAGCCACCTCCGCCAAATCCGTTAAACATCTCTTCAAACATAGAGCCTAAATCATCAAAACCACCAGATGAACGACGACCACCGCCACCCATTCCCTGGAGTCCCTCTTTACCGTAACGATCATAAACACTTCTCTGCTGATCATCACTTAGACACTGGTAAGCTTCATTACAGAGCTTAAACTTGTGCTCTGCATCTGCATCACCTGCATTTTTATCTGGATGGTACTTTTTAGCCATCTTTCTATATGCTTTTTTAATAGTTGTTTTGTCTGCACTCTGTGAGACCTCTAAAATTTCGTAATAGCTTAAATCTTCCATTCTTTTCCACACGTATTAAATAATTTTGCGAATTATATCGTTTTTAATTTAATATCAGTATAATCTTCTTATGAAACAACTCTTTATAATCTTTATATCAATTTTCTTTTTTCTAGGCTGTACTAAAGAGCCTACAGTGACGTTTGACACACTTCCTCAAACAGAGCTTCAAGAGAGCAACTACTCTAATCTTCCAAATTGGGAAAATGAAAACTATGATGAGGTTCTATACTCATTTATGAATAACTGCAGAGCTAAAAAAAGTGTAGATATTTATAATGAACTCTGTTCAAAAACAGAGAGTATTGAAGATGCGAAAGAGTTTATAGAGAGTAATTTTACTCCATATATGGTTCAACGCCAAGAGAGGGATAAGGAGAGTATTTTGACCGGTTATTTTGAACCGGAACTGCGAGGTTCATTAACTCAAAGTGAGAGATACAGGTACCCGATTTATGCAACGCCAAAAGATCTAGTAACAGTTGATTTAAGTTCTATATATCCAGATTTGAAAAACTATAGACTTCGTGGTCGATTGGATGGAAACAGGTTAGTTCCATACTACTCAAGAGCAGAGCTGAACGAGCAGGAGATAAATGCAGAGGTGATATGCTACTGTGATTCTAAAATAGATAAGTTTTTTTTAGAAGTTCAGGGTTCAGGAAGAGTCAGACTCGATAATGGAGAGACTCTTTTTATAGGGTTTGGCAATCAAAATGGTCATAAGTATAAATCAATCGGTAAGTATCTGGTAGAGAGTGGTGAGATTTCAAAAGAGGATATTTCCCTTCAAACTATCAGAGAGTGGTTTAGAGTGAATCCTTCAAGGGTTAATGAAGTGTTGAACCATAACACCTCTGTCGTCTTTTTTCAAAAAAGAGAGAGAGCTGCAACCGGTTCACTGGGTTTAGTGCTTACTCCACTGCGCTCAATAGCGGTAGATAGAAGATATATACCGCTTGGAAGTATGGTTTATATGGATGCTCAAGATGCATATGAGAGAGTGGTCTTTGCTCAAGATACGGGTGGAGCCATAAAGGGGAGTGTAAGAGCAGATATGTTTTTAGGTTTTGGAGAAGAAGCAGGAGAGGTGGCAGGTGAGCTCAAAGCTCCATTGAAGCTATGGATACTGCTTCCAAAAGAGAAGGTGAAAAGTAAAATATGAACCAATCATTAGAAAAATTTAACCGTTTAGTAGATGCACTGCAAGAACTTCCAACAGTTGGTAAAAAGTCAGCAACAAGGTTGGCCTACTACATGGTTATGAATGATAGCTATGTGGGAATAAAAATATCTCATGCTATTGAAGATGCATTAGGAAGTTTGAAAAAATGTAGAGCCTGTGGCGGGATGAGTGAAGATGAGCTCTGTTATGTCTGTTCTGATGAGAGACGTGATGATACACTTCTTTGTATAGTTGAAAATGCAAAAGATATCCTGCTTCTTGAAGAGAATGCTCTTTTTGATGGAAAGTACTTTGTGCTCGATTCACTTGAAGAGTTAAGCGTTTCTCATCTGGAGACTATTGTTGAGAGTGGTGTTAGTGAAATACTTTTTGCCCTCACACCATCTATTGCAAATGATGCTGTAATTCTCTATATAGAAGATAAACTGAGTGATTTTGATATTAATTTTTCAAAAATAGCTCAAGGTGTTCCGACAGGTGTAAGTTTAGAAAACATTGACCTCTTGTCACTAACAAGAGCACTAGAAGATAGGGTAAGGGTTTAGATGATAAAGATTTTTTTACTTTCACTACTGCTGAGCATAGGGGTGCTGACATATGCAGACAGTGTTGCGCAGAAGGGTAAAGTTGAACTTGAAGAGATACCAGACACTAAAGCTAAAGACTCTATGGAGCAGTGGCTTGCTGGTGAATTTGGACTGAAGCCACACTATGTAAACTACCTTTTACCTTTTGGATATACAGATAATAGTTACAGATCTTATGTTGAGAGTGATGAGTATGGAGATATAGAAGCAGAACTGCAGGTGAGCTTTAAAATCAATATTGGTAACGACCTTTTTGGTTTAGATGAGAAGTATTACCTATCTTATTCGCATAGAGCATTTTGGCAGATATATGAGACTTCCTCCCCCTTTAGAGAGACTAACTACAATCCTGAGATGTTTGTTGTATTTCCTATATCAGACCGCTCTTCCTCTCTTAATATGCGATCTGTTACATTAGCTTACTCTCACCTCTCAAACGGGCAGGGGCAGACTCATGATGAATCTCTTTACACTTACGGATATGAGGATCCTAATAATCGCTCACGCGGATTAGATAACTTTTATATAAACTTTACATTTCAGCATGAAACTCTGATAACTGACTTTAAAATTTGGACTCCGCCGATAGAGAGTAAAGAGGATAGTGATAATCCGGATATTATGGACTATATCGGCTATGCAAAATTGAAGTTTTCTTACTTCTGGGGTAAAAACATGTTTACTTTGATGGGACGAGGTAATCCTAGAACAGGTAAGGGCGCTCTTGAGGCCACATACTCCTACCCACTTGTAAATGGCACCTATCTTTATGCAAAAGTATTCACTGGTTATGGAGAGAGTCTGATTGATTATAATAATAATATAACCAAGTTTGCACTAGGGTTTAGTTTTTCAAGATAAGCATAGTATAAAAGCTATTTTATTATTATTTTCAGTTAATAATTATATAATAAATCGGAGTTAGTTATTATATAAGGATTGCGTATGAGAGTAGTGATCGTTGGTGGTGGTATAGCCGCTGTATATTTAGCAAACAGTCTTAAAAAACAAAGTTCTGCATTGGAAGTAACGGTTCTGAGTGATGAGCAGTACTCTCCCTATGATAGAATTCATCTCTGCCGACTGGTTGATGGTTCAGATAGTGTCAGTGGCATCTCCCTTCATCTTGACCCAACCGTTAAACTCGAGTTAAATCAGAAAATAGAGAGTATTGATAGAGAAAACAGACGGGTTTTTTCTGATAAATCTATGTTTAGTTACGATAAGCTCATTATTGCCACAGGTTCTCTTCCAATCTCACTTTTTAGCATTGACAATATTACAAATGCAGCGGTCTTTAGAAGTGCGCAAGATTGTGAGAGTATCAAAAATGGTATAGAAGGCAGAGAAGTTGTAATAGTGGGAAGTGGTCCCATAGGTTTAGAACTTTTAGAGACTTTAAACGAGATGCCTACTGTCTCAAACATCACACTTCTTATTCGAGGCAAACATCTTTACAATAAACATCTCTCAATTGACTCCATTAAGACTATCGAAGAGTGTTACACTAAAGGCGGGAAAATTAGTATATCTTACGAAGATGAGATAGTCAATAAAATTATAGAAAATGGTGAAATCACATCACTTCAAACAAAAAAATTAGATATCAAAAACCCTTTTTTAATCTTTGGAACTGGAATAAAACCAAATATAGAATCCTTTAGAGAGACTCTCATATCAAACAGAGGTATTTTAACAAACCGCTATATGCAAACAGAGGATGAGAATATCTATGCGGTTGGTGAGTGTGCGGAAGTTGAAGAGTTCAATTTTGTGGCTGGACACGTTAAGGAGTGTACAACTCAGGCAGACTCGGCAATTTCACATATACTTCAAGGCGAGCTAAAAGAGTTTGAGCTTGAAGTTAGTATAGATATGCTCAAGGTTGGAGAGTTTGAGTTGGTTGAAGTGAGCTCGCCAAAGTTTAGCAGTAGCTATGAAAAAGTACTTATTAGCTCAAAAGAAGAGAGTCGAATCGATGAGTATTTTCTAAATGAAAACAGAGTGACAAGATTTATAGGTATTAATTCAAATGTAGATGTAGGCTATATTCAAAAACTAATAGAGAGCGAAGAGGAGGTGGATATAAACTACCTCTATGAGAACAGACTTATTGGTGAGAGGGGGAGACTCATCTGTAGTTGTGAGCATGTTTATCATCAAGACCTGGTAGATATAGTAAAAAGTAGTGGTATAAGTTCATTTTCTGAATTAGCAGACTTCAGTGAAGCAGGTCGTGTCTGTGGAAGATGTAAGATAATGGTAGAGGATGTCATTAGAGATTCACAACATCTAATTGACCCGAATATGCCTAGAAAGAGTGCTGAGGATATCAGACGTGAACGTGAGATAGCCCAAGTACAAAAACGCATAGATAAGTTCAATACACTTCATCCAAGAAACAACCTCACTACAGATAATCTTGATAGTGCGATGGAGTCTCTTGATATTGCAAAACATGAGATAAACAGCTGGATATCTATGGTGACTGCAAATATGCAACTCCATCCAAATTTTGAACAGGTTGTGGATGGTGCTGTCTGTGCTCTGAATAAGGTTCCGGTTATCTGGTTGGAGCTCGCTGATTGCAGCGGTAATTCGGAAGCCTTTATAAAGTCAACAAATCCGGCTATTGAGGATATTATCTTTGACTATGTATCACTTGATTATCATGAACTTCTTATGAGTGCCAGTGGTGACCAGAGTGAGACTATTTTAGAAGATATTGTGGCAAATCAAAAGGGTGAGTATATCTTGATAGTCGAGGGTGCAGTACCGATGGCTATGGATGGAAAATATCTCCGCATCGGGCCAAAAGGTGAGACCGGAATAGAGCTGCTTCAAAAATGTGCTAAAGATGCTGCTTTAGTTTTAGCGGTAGGCTCTTGTGCCCTTGATGGAGGAATAGTAGCAGCCGAGCCTAACCCTACTGGAGCAGTTGGTGTAGCAGAGGCACTTGGACGGGATGATATCATAAACCTTCCGGGAGGTCCGACAAACCCGACAAATATAGTAGGAACACTGCTCTCTTATCTTATGTTTGAAGAGCTGCCGCCACTCGATAAGTTTAACAGACCTCTTTGGGCATATGAGGGCAGAGTACATGACAACTGTGAGCGAAGAGGTCATTATGAGCTTGGTGAGTTTGTTCAGGAGTGGGGTGATGCGGGCGCTAAAAAAGGTTACTGTCTTTTTGAGATGGGATGTAAGGGCCCTTATACAAATGTAAACTGCCCGACTATGAAGTTTAATGGCGGAACCAGCTGGCCTGTCCAAGCAGGACACGGCTGTATGGGTTGTGTTGAGCAAGGTTTTGTTGATAAGTTTGCCAACGAGAGAAAGTATGAGGAGCATGAAGGTGAGCAATAAGAAGATTGTAATCGATCCCATAACTAGAATAGAGGGACATTTAAGAGCTGAGGTTGAGGTTGATGAAGACGGGGTAGTTCAAGATGCCTTTGTAAGTGGACAGCTTTTTCGTGGAATAGAGACCATACTGAAAGGTCGTGACCCTCGTGATGCCGGACTCTTGGCCGGTCGTATCTGTGGAGTCTGTACAAACTCTCACTTTCGTGCGGCTGTTACATCTGTTGAAGATGCTTACTCGCTGGAAGTTCCTAAAAACGCAGAGATTATCAGAGACTTGATGGCCATGGCACTCTTCATTCAAGACCATGTTGTCCACTTTTACCATCTTCACTCTCTGGATTTTGTAGACGTGACCTCTGCACTGAAGGCAGACCCTAAATTCGCCTCCAAAGAGGCACATAAGTACCATAAAAAACCATTTAGAAACTCTCACTCTCACTATGAGGCTGTACTTGAAAAACTGGGAAATTTTGTAAAGGCTGGAAAACTTGGACCATTCTCTAATGGCTACTGGGGTCACAGTGATTACAGACTGACTCCAGAGCAAAACCTTGTTTTAATCTCTCACTATTTAGAAGCACTCAAGTTTCAAACGCAGATAAGTAAGGCAGTAGCTATTTTTGGTGGAAAGACTCCTCATCCTCAAAGTATAGTTGTCGGCGGTGTTACAAGTGTCGCTGATATGCTTAACCCCCAAAGGCTCAATGATTATCTCTTTATCATTAAAGAGGCGAAAGATTTTATAGATAGAGCTTATATACCGGATGCAAAACTACTCTGCATCGCTTACTCAGATGAGATAAAAGCAGGAATAGGTCGTGCAAATGGTAACTTTATGTCAGTTGGCGGTTATGAGTTTGAAGGAGAGAGAAGGCTTTTTTGTAGCGGGGTTATTCATAATCACGATTTTGAAAATATAGAAGAGTTTGATGAGAGTAAAATTACAGAAGAGATAGATCGTGCCTGGTATGCTGGTGAAGATGTTCACTACACAGACCTTAATGAAGATGGAAGTCTCAAAACTGAAAAAAATGATGATAAATACTCTTGGATAAAAGCTCCACGTTATGATGGCAAGGTGATGGAGACTGGTCCGCTTGCGAGAGTGCTTATAAGTTACAAGAGAGATAATACGCTTATAAAATCTTTTGTAGATGAGTTTTTAGAGGACACTGGCTTGGAGTTAATGGACTTGTCCACTACAGTTGGTCGTAATGCAGCTCGTGCCATAGAGAGTGCTTATATCTGTGAGTATATTTTTAAACTTGTATCACGTCTCATTCAAAACATAAAATACTATGATGTAGATACTTGGGTGAAATTTGATTTTGAGAGTTTAGATAAAGAGAGTAAAGGGAGAGCTTTTTTAGAGGTTCCTCGTGGGACTCTCTCACACTTTGTAAGTATTAAAGATGCAAAGATAGAGAACTTCTCAGTCATAGCACCAACAACATGGAATGCAACTCCGAAAAACTTTGATGGAGTCAGAGGTGCTTATGAAGAGGCACTGGTAGGAGTAAAAATAGAGGACACCTCAAAACCACTTGAAGTTTTGAGAGTATTACACTCCTTTGATCCATGTCTGGCCTGTGCTGTACATGTTATAGACCCTAGTGGAAAAGAGTTGAGCCGATGCAAAATAAAAACATAGTTATAGGAGTTGGAAACCTACTCTTTTGTGATGACGGCATAGGTGTGGTTGCCATCAAATATCTAAGAGAGAGTTTTGAGTTTACTCCAGAGTTGGAACTTCTCGATGGCGGTACACTAGGCTTTAATCTTGCAGAGTATTTTTTAGAGTATGAGAATGTTTTTATTATAGATACTATCTCTTTGGATGATGAAGTCGGGAGTATATATAAGATTCCATCTGATGAACTACTTGGAGGCAAAAGTTATAAAAATACAGCACATGAGGTGGAGGTGATACAGATGCTCCAAGCGTGCGAGCTTTATGATGAAAAGGCAGAAGTTACAATATTCGCCATTGTGCCGGAGGATATTAAGAGCGTAAAGATAGGCCTAAGTGAGAGCTTGTCAAAGAGCTTTGATACTCTGATTGAAACTGTTATAGAGGCCATTGAAGAGTTAGGTGTAGAGGTTAGAAAAAAAGCTGACATCTCATTGAGAAGATTAGAAGAGAGTCTACTCCAACGAGAGTGTCATAATGAAATAAAAGAGAAGGAGAGTCTAAGATGCAACATTTAGTAGGAAAGAGCTGGCATAGTATAGAGAGTGAGAAAACAGTAGAGATATTTGAGAGTGATGCCACTGACGGATTAGGACCGCTTAGTATTAAGCACCGAGAGGAGTACTTTGGCAAAAATCTTTTAAAAGAGAAAAAACAGGACTCCAAGCTCAAAAAATTCTTTTTACAATTTCATAATGCACTTATATATATACTACTAGGCGCATCAATTGTCACAGCACTGCTTCAGGAGTGGATAGACAGCGGAGTGATTTTTGGGGTTGTTATAATTAACGTTATCATAGGCTACATACAAGAGGTAAAAGCACAAGAGGCAATAGAGTCCTTGAAAAAGATGATGACCACTGAGGCTGTCGTGATTAGGGATGGCAAAAAGATCACTGTCTCATCTGTAGATATAGTACCCGGAGATATAGTTCTGCTGGAGTCGGGTTCAAAGGTACCGGCTGATATGAGACTGATAGAATCAAAAGATCTCAAGGTTGATGAGTCTATGCTTACAGGTGAATCAGTCAGTACTCTGAAAAACATAGCACTTCAAGATCAAGATATCACACTCAATGACCGAGATAATATGACATATTCGGGAACATATGTCACCTATGGTAGAGCAAAAGGTGTGGTTGTTGCAACCGGAGAGCATACGGAACTTGGAAAAATTGCCCATCTTATAGAAGAGACTACTTCTATGGATACACCGCTGACTAAAAAAATATCAGCTTTTTCTAAAATATTACTCTATGTAATTTTAGCCCTTGCTGCATTTACATTTATTATTGGGATACTACGTGAGAACAGTGCTGTTGAGACATTTATGGCTTCAGTTGCCTTAGCTGTTGGTGCTATTCCGGAGGGACTGCCTGCGGCTGTTACTATAACGCTAGCTATTGGGGTAGGTCGTATGGCAGAAAAGAATGCCATCATAAGGAAACTTCCGGCAGTTGAGACACTCGGAAGTGTTACGACTATCTGTTCAGATAAGACGGGCACCTTGACACAAAACAAGATGAGTGTCACAGATATATACTGCTCAGACAGTAGATATAGAGTGAGTGGAAACGGATATGAGCCTGAAGGAGAGTTTTTTAAGGATGATAAAGAGATAGAGTTTATAGATGATAACCTAAGAGAGATACTCAGAGGTGGTTATCTTTGTAATGAGTCATATCTTCTTGAGAAAGATGGTCACTTTAGTATAAATGGAGATCCAACTGAGGGAGCACTGGTTGTTAGTGCCCTAAAAGCCGGATGCAGCGAGCATATATTAAACACAACATTTCCAAGATTAGATCTGCTTCCATTTGAATCTGACAGACAGTTTATGGCTACGATAAACAAGGATGTCTCAAATGATCAAAATGTTCTATACCTCAAGGGGTCGATAGAGAAGAGCTTGGCTATCTGTGATTTTGAATCAATAAACGGTGAAACTGTAGAGATAGATAGAGATAAGATACTGCGTCAAGCAGAGTATTTCGCCTCAAAGGGTCTGAGAGTTTTAGCAGTGGCTAAGAAAAATGTAGATGGAGAGAAAATTGACGGCAGAATGCTTGATAACCAGTTCGTGCTTCTAGGACTTCAGGCTATGATGGACCCACCGCGACCTGAAGCTATTGAAGCTGTAAAAGAGTCTATTGGTGCGGGTATAAAAATTATTATGATAACAGGAGACCACGCCCTGACAGCCTTTTCAATCGCTAAGATGATGTCAATCATTCCGCAAGAGACAGAGTTTGAAGGTTCAGTTATCAGAGGAAGTGAACTCTTCAATTTAACAGATGAAGAGTTGATTGAAAAAGTTGCAGACGTGAGAGTCTTTGCAAGAGTTGAACCGGAACAGAAACTGCGTATTGTGGATGCACTTCAAGCCAGAGGCGAGATAGTAGCTATGACAGGAGATGGTGTAAACGAC
>JBDLHW010000190.1:0-3672 GCA_039715155.1 Campylobacterota bacterium
GCTTTTTGAACTTCCCTCTTTTTTTGAAAAAGTCTCTATCTGTGAGCGAATTTGATACTCTTTGAGGGTTGGGGAAAGTTTTCTACCCAAAAAAGTGTGATAGTGACTAAGCATGATGGAGAGCGTGTAGAGATAGAGGCTGATAACTTTGTCATCGCCAGTGGTTCACACCCTAGAAAACATCCTCAGTTTGAGATAGATGGGGAGAGAATAATCTCTTCTGATCATGTTTTACAGTTAAAAAAGTTTCCTAGAGAGATTCTGATAATCGGTGCTGGTGTGGTTGGTTGTGAGTTTGCGACTATCTTTGCCGAGTTTGGAGAGACAAAAGTACACCTGCTTGATTCTCAAGAGAGAGTTATCCCTTTTGAAGATGATGATGTGAGTGATTATGCAGCGAAGATGTTAAATGATATTGGTGTAAATATCTACCATACTGCATCACTTAGAAGTATTCATAAACATGAGACGCATATAGATGTTACCTTAGAGTATAAAGATGGTCATACTGAGGTTATCAGTGTTGAGACTATTTTGGTCTCTATAGGGCGTGTTCCCAGTGTTAAAAAACTTGGACTTGAAAATATCGGTGTAGGCATTACTGACAGGGGACTTCTAGAGACAAATGAGCAGTGCAGGGTAGCAGAAAATATCTATGCTGCCGGTGATATATCCGGTCATAATGCCCTGGTAAATGTAGCTGAGATGGAGGGACGATTCGCTGCAAAAGCAATAGAGAACAAAATTAAATTTCCTCTTAGGTACAGAAATATGTCAACAATAATGTTTTTTAACCCTGAGATATCAGCGATTGGGTTAAATGAGAAAGAGTGTCAAGCAGAGGGCATAGCCTATAAGCTTGTTTTTTACAATCATGCACTCACCTCACGTGCTATAGCTATGCGTGAGACACAGGGATTCTTTAAGATGATAGTAACTGATGATGAAGATCCGAGAGTACTTGGTATGAGAGCAGCAGGACCACAATCAGCCGCTTCGATTATGTATATTGCAACACTGATGGATCATAATGTAACACTGGGTGAGATAATGAAGACAGTGCATCCTCATCCCAGTATGACAGAGGGTATTCAGGAGTGTATTCGTATACTGCTTGGTAAGTCGATTTTTAAAGCAGAAGCTTTTCCTCAGTATGTTAGTTTTAAAAGTTGGTCTCCTTAAGAAATTCGTAAATAATTGAGGAGTATAATTGTTCTAGAGAGACAATAAAAGGAGTCCTAAAATGGCTAAAAGTGAAAAAAAAGAGAAGAAGTTAACAAAAAAAGAGCTTGAAAAGTTAGAGAGAAAAAAGGCTAAGAAGAAGGCTGCAAAAAAAGCCAAAAAACAAGAGAAAAAGAAAAAAGCTAAAAAGAAAAAAGCAAAAAAAGAGGCTCAAAAGAAGCTAAAAGTTAAGCTTGATAAGAAGAAAAAAGAGAAGAAGAAAGCTAAAAATAAGAAAGCGAGCAGAGCTTTTAAAAAAGATTAAAAATATCTAGCACTCTTGCTAGATATACATGAGTTGAGAGAGTAGGATAATTACTACAACCATTGAGAATGGAAAGATGTGACTTGTAAAGAGGAATGGGTTGATTCCAAACAGTTTTTGGTTTATGCCTCTGATACCAAGCCATGAGCCTAGAAATGCCTTGATGCTCAGCATGATTTGAAACTGACTCATACCATCCTCGCTGATCTCACCGAAGATTTGAGTAATCATAAAGAGGCCACTTGCTACTGCTACCATAAGTGCATAAGGAACAACTTTTCTAACATGCATCATGATAGCTTCTCTGGCGATTTTATGCTCCTCTTCACTGAGAGTCTGTTTCATTTTAGATAAAAAAAGAATGTCTACAAAAAGAAATCCACCATAGATGAAAACTGAAAATATATGAATAGTATGAATGATTGTATAAGTCATTGGTGAGCCTTGGATTTTTTTGAAAGTTTATCATAAAATATATAACTTTTTTATAGATAATGTTGTAAAATAATATAAATAATGTTTTGGAGTGTTAATGCGCAAAGAGAAGATAGATAAAACACCAGCCAGACTTGATTTTCTTCAAAGTTTTACCGGTCTGATTTTAGCTCTGTTTATAGCCGGTCATATCATGTTTGAAGCTTCGATTTTAATATCAAACGAGATGATGTACAGAGTGACTATTATGTTTGAAGGATATTATTTCTTCGGAGAAAAATACCCGGGGATAATCTCATTTTTAGCAGCGGCTATCTCTGTGATATTTGTAATTCATGCCGGTATTGCTATGAAAAAAATCCCATCAAGTTACAGAAACTATAGAGTGATTAGAAATCATATGAAGGGTATGAAGCATGAAGACAGCTCACTCTGGATGATTCAAGTAGTTACCGGTTTTATGATGTTTTTCATGGGCTCGATACATCTCTATATAATGATGTCACAACCTGAAAATATAGGCCCCTATGCAAGTTCATACAGAGTTGTTGAGGAGTTTATGGGACCTCTCTATTTTATGCTTTTAATCTCTGTTGTCTCCCACGCTTTTATAGGTCTCTACCGCTTAGCTCTAAAATGGGGTTTTATGGAAGGGAAAAATACAAAAGTATCGCGTGCAAGATTTAAATTTTTAATGAAGGCGATGATAGCTATCTATATAATCGTTGGAACTGCCTCTTTGGCAAAGTATACGTATATCGGTATGACACATGACTATAGTGATGGCAAAAGATACGAGTCACCAACAATTAAAATGGAGAAACACTAATGAAAGTAATCTATACTGACGTCTTAATCATTGGTGGTGGTCTTGCAGGTTTGAGAGTTGCAACTGGAATTAAGGAGAGAGGTCATGATGCAGTAGTACTTAGTCTTGTTCCTCCAAAACGTTCACACTCAGCAGCAGCACAAGGTGGCATGCAGGCGAGTTTGGCAAACTGTAAGATGGGTGAGGGTGATAATGAAGATGTACACTTCTCAGACACTATCAAAGGGAGTGACTGGGGAGCTGATCAGGAAGTTGCCCGTATGTTTGTTCACTGTGCTCCAAAGGCGATACGTGAGCTTGCTCACTGGGGAGTTCCCTGGAGCAGGGTTCATCGTGGTGGACATGATGCTATTATAAATGCAGAAAAAGTAACTATTACTGAAAAAGATGAAGCGCATGGTCTTATTACTGCGCGTGATTTTGGTGGTACTAAAAAGTGGAGAACCTGTTATACATCTGATGGAACAGGACACTCTATGCTTTTTGCTATGGATAATAAGGCAAAACAGGAGAAGGTTGAAGTTCATGAGCGTTTAGAAGCTATCTCACTTATTCATGAGAATGGACGCTGTTATGGAGCGGTTGCAAGAAACCTTATGAACGGAGAGTTGGTAGCTTATGTGAGCAAAGCAACAACAGTTGCAACGGGCGGATATGGGCGTATTTACAGTGTCTCGACAAATGCAATTATCTGTCAGGGAATAGGACAGGCGATAGCGCTTGAGACTGGAGTGGCAACTTTAGGAAATATGGAAGCTATACAGTTTCACCCAACAGCAATTGTTCCGGTTGGAATTTTAACGACTGAGGGTTGTCGTGGTGATGGGGGACTTCTTTTAGATAAAGATGGTTACAGGTTTATGCCAGATTATGAGCCGGATAAAAAAGAGCTGGCCTCACGTGATGTTGTGAGTCGTAGAAT
>JBDLHW010000191.1:0-3657 GCA_039715155.1 Campylobacterota bacterium
TACTACAGCTCACATCCTAGGTGCTACTGTGGATAATGCAGGTAACTATGCACCATTGGTACCGTTCTTTGGTTCAGAAAAAAGAATGGCTCCGGTTGAGGCATATGTTAGAGCTTCAACTCAACCAATTTATGAAGTAGGTGAGGTTGTATACCCAGATATTATTATGATCTACCATTCTCAGGTTGTAACACACGGTAAATCGTACACAATGCCTTTCTATACAGGTCTAAAGCCGAACAGTTTGATCATTATCAATACTGATAGAGATGTTCTTACAGATGAAGATCTTAAAGTACTTGGAGATCTAAACGCGAAAGTTGTACAATTTGATGCAACTGAGTTGGCAAAACAAGTTGCAGGTACTGAACTTGCAACGAACATGGCGATGATGGGTATGCTACTTGGTCTTACTAAGCTTGTAAATGAAGATCACATTGAAGCAGCGGTTAAAGAGAGATTCCTTGGAACTTCTTTCGTTGCTTCTGGTGGTACAGCTGCACTTGACTCTGCTATTGAGAAAAAGTTTAAGAAAAAAGAACAACTACTTGCTAAGAACATGGAAGTTATCAACAAAACTTTCGAAATGGCAGACTCTGTAGATATGACGACTGACGAGCTAGTTGTTAATTTCAAGATTTAATAAGAAGGAAATATATGTATTATGTAGCAAAAGTAGATGCAGATAAATGTGCTGAGTACAAGTGTAACACGTGTACTTTATATTGTCCAGAAGCGAATACGCTTATGTTCGATAAAGTTGGTAACACTTCTTGGGTAGATGAAGACAGATGTAAAGGGTGTGCACTTTGTGTATACGTATGTTCTGACATGCTTGATCGTAATTGTATTACGATGGAAATGGCTGGTCAGGAAGGTTAATTTCTTCATACCTTAAGTCACCCTCTTGGGTGACTTTACTAGATGATCTCTTTTATCATCTAGCACTAATAAATAATTTAAATCTCATAAATTTTATTTCATATTAACAAGCGTCATTTTTCTAGTCAAACATTTATTGTTTTTAATAGTGAATTATAGACAAAAATGCTAGAATTACGCAATTTAAACCAAAAGGATTGTAGTGAAAGTTACAGTAGAAAAAGTAGATGATATCAATTATATCGTTAGCGGTACAGTTGACAATAAAATGATAGAAGATAAAGTTGCTCAATTTAAAGAAGAAGCAGCCAAAGAGAACAAGGGTGAAGCGTCTTCAAATGAAAAGATCGAGCAGGCAGCAGCTGGACAGGTCTTTAATGAATTCGTAGAAGCCGGAATAAAAGAAGCAAAACTTGATGTTGAAAGCATTTTAGGACAACCCGGTCTTAAAAAGTATGAACAGCGTGATAATAGTGTCTATTTCGAGGTAGAGTTGTCAACAAGTCCTCAGATCAATTTAGAGATCGGTTACATGGATGTTATGCCTAGTTTTACAAAACCTAAAGCTGCTCCAGAAGCTGTAGAAAAAAAGCTTGCTGAGTTTGTTCAGCAGCAAGCACCATTTAAGAAGATAGATAAGCCTAGAGCTGTTAAAGATGGTGATGTTACTATAATCGATTTTAAAGGGTATATAGATGATGAACCATTTGAAGGTGGTAGTGCTGAAGAGTTCAAACTTCAAATTGGATCGCAGTCATTCATCCCTGGTTTTGAAGAGCAGCTTATTGGTATGGAATATGGTGAAGAGAGAACGATCACAGTTCATTTTCCTAAAGAGTATCAGGCAGAAGATCTAGCTGGGAAAGAGTCTAAATTTGTTGTAAAGCTTCATGAGATACAAGAGCAGCAAGCGGAAACCCCAGATGATGCTTTTGCCCAAAAAATACTTAGTGACAATACAGCTACACTTGAAACGCTTAAAGAAAAAATGGCAGACCAGGTGATAGCAGAAGAGCTCTCACAAATCTATGTAAATGAACTTAAACCAAAGATCATAGATGGTTTACTTGCGAAGTTTGACTTTACATTGCCAAGTAACATTGTAGAGCAAGAGATAGATGCAATGGTACGTGTAAAAACCAGTCGATTTACTGAAGATGAACATAAGCAGTATATGGAAGATAAGGAAAAGTTCCAACAGCTTAGAGAGTCTCTTAGAGAAGAAGCAAGTGAAACGATAAAATCTGCACTTATTACGGAAGCTATAGCTAACAAAGAGGGTGTGAATGTTGATGAACAAGAAGTGATCTCAGCGCTTTCTTACCAGGCAATGATGGCAGGGCAAGATGCACATGAATTAGTAAAATACTATCAGGAGAACAATTTGATGAAATCAGCTCAAATGGGGCTGACTCAAGACAAACTTTTCGGACAATTACTGGGATTCGATAAGTAATACAACGAGTCCGGATAATTTCAAAATGAAGATTATCTGGACTGTATATATCATTCCTCTTATTGAACAGTTCACACCCTACATACACCAAAATTTATCTTCGAATCTCACCTATAAAATTTTCAATTTATCATCTTTATCTTACTAAGCTAGCAGTATTGTTTAGGTATACTTAACTATATTGATATTAGGAGAAAGTATGCCTTATAACGACGTAGATAGAGGTAAAATAGAACAAATGGTGCAGGAGTTTTATGCCGATGTACTGAAAGATGATATTTTGGGTCCTATCTTCATCAAAGCTCTAGGTAATGACCTGAAAAATGGAAAATGGCATGAACACCTAAACACTTTATATAATTTTTGGATGCAGATGATGACAGGAGAATCACCTTATCAAGGGCATCCTTTCCCTCCACATGCATTTTTAGGACCACTTACAGAGGAACACTTTGAGCGTTGGTTAAAACTTTTTCATGAGACGGTCTATCGACTCTTTGTTCCTGAGGTAGCAGATAAGTTTTATAAAAAAGCGGACATCTTGGCAGAGCAGTTTATGGATAATCTTGGTATAAATGATGAAGATGATGAGGAGTGGGACTAAAGCCTCTCTCCTCTTTTGAGCATCTTCTTAAAGCAAGAAGAGGTATTCTACGGTTTACTTTGTGTAACTTGGGTTTTCTTCAACAGCTTCCCGTACGCTTTCGGCAGCATCTTCACTCAATTTATCTAAAACAGCAGCAGGTGTCTTTTTATTTTTTGCAACGGCTGCACGGACATCTTCATTTTCATCACAACAGAGTATCGATAATGTTGCCGCAGGAGTACTTGGGTTCACCGCAACAGATGATCGCGTATTTTCATGTTCATCTTTACTGAATTTATTTAATAGCTCTACTGGTGTATTAGGGTTTCCGGCAATCCAATATAACATGTCACTGTCTTTACTTAAGGCAACTAAAGTATCTACCGGTGTATTTAAATGTTCAGCAACGAACTGTTTTACCAGCGGAGTCTCATCTTCACTTAACTTCACTAATGTTTCCGATGATGTATTCATGTGTGCTGCCACACGTACGCGGATAAAAGGATTCTCATCACTACTTAGCTGATCTAATATCTCTGCAGATGTATTTTCATCTTGTAGTTGTACTAAGGCTTCTGTATTCATTATATATTACCTTTAAATATTTCATTTATTCATAATTCAATTGAGGGGATTGTAGCTTTTAATTCTTAAATATTGAAGTAACGATACATTATACATGGTTTTGATCATACTTAAATTCCTTACTTTCTGTCAGTCAGTATAAACCTTT
>JBDLHW010000192.1:0-3537 GCA_039715155.1 Campylobacterota bacterium
AGATAGTTGGCCTTTGCTATCATACTCTCTAGCTTACTTGTTTCTATCTGTTCCTTAGGAGTCTCTTCGAGTTTCTCCTCGATTAAATCCATGCTGGCAACTTCTTCTTCATCTGAGGAGTTTAAAACGGCTATCAGGGTAGTAAAGATTATTAAAATGAGAAGAGTTGCAATAGCACCAAAGATAATATTCTTTTTCTTATTTGAATTTTCATCATCTAAGTCTAAAGCGTCTTGGGTAGAGTCATATTCAACTTGAGCAGCTTCGCTATCTTCTATGATTATAATCTCTTCTATTGCTTCAGCCATTAACTACCCTGTTTAATCTTTATAATACTCTCTATAAAGCAATTAAAGTACCATTATGATAACCTGTCAAAGACTTCTTTAAATTGCTGATTTACATTTAAAAAAATATCTATAAGGTCTGGGTCAAAGCTCTTCTCTCTCTCATGCATCATAATCTCAACAGCTTTCTCATGAGTAAATCCATCCTTATATACTCTTTTACTTCTAAGTGCATCATACACATCTGCAATTGCAACAATTCTCGCCGACTGTGGAATATTTTCACCATAAAGTCCCTCGGGGTAGCCACTGCCATCCCATTTTTCATGATGATACATTGCTATATCGCTTGCAGTTTTAAGGTAACTATCTTTATCAAAATTGCTTTTAAAAGATATATTTGCTCTTTTAAGTACCTCTCCACCAAGCTTCGCATGTGTTTTAATTATAATAGTCTCTTCTTCGTTGAGTCTCTCAGGCTTAGTGAGTATGTCTTTTGGAATCATAAGTTTTCCAATATCATGCAGTATTGAAGCAAAAGGTATTGTGACTTTATTCTCCATAGGATTTTTATCGTTAACAGGTAAAGACTCAACTATTAAGGATGTGTACTGCTCAATTCTTTTAACGTGAGTACCTGTATCATCATCATAACTCTCAACCATGTTTGCTATAGCTTCAATAGAAATTTTTTGTGTAAATATTATCTCTTTGGCTTGTTCTTTTACTTTTTCATCAAGGTTTTTATTTAAATCTTCGAGCTCTTTACGATATCTAACTAACTGCTTCTGGTTACTTACTAGTTTTGATGATTGGTATAAAACACTCATAAGTTGAGTTGGAGAGAGAGGTTTCATGATAAAGTGGGTAATACCGATATTTATAAGTTCTATTAGTCTTGAAGAGTCGTTATAGGCTGAGATTACTATTACACTCTGGTCAATATTGATTTTATGTACCTCTTTTATTAGCTCAACACCACTCATCAGTGGCATATTGATATCAGTAATTAAGATATCATAATATTCAGAGTTTTTTTCGTAGTAGTCCCTGTATTTTTGGAGTGCAACCAATCCATTTTCTGCAGTTTGGGTAGTTGCAAAAAAATCCTCTAAAGCTTCACTTGTCTCCTGCAGAAGCTCTTTATCATCTTCTGCATAGAGTACATTTAAATCTTTTGAGTAGTTCAAGATATCTTGTAAATTCATTTAACACCTTTATAAATTCAGCATCCATTTTTATTTGTATATATTAGCATATCTAACATTACAGCTCTATTGGTGATATTATAACTTTTTATCTGTTTGATTTGTTAAAATTAGTTTCTTATTATTCTAAATGTAGCAGCATTTTACTATTTAAATAAAATTTTTATAAGTTTAAATGGCAAAGCTCTTGAATATGGTAAAATATGTTTAATTCTAAGGGTAGGGGTTTCTATTGGTTCATATCTTTTACAAAACATCAACATCTGAGCAACTCCAAGAGACTTCGAATGCTTTCGAATCCCTAGATAGACTTGATATCTCTGGGTTAAAGAGTATTGTAGATTATAGTGTTTATTTTGTTGAAATAGATAAAATTGAAAAGCAGGTTCTTCTACATATAAAACAGTTGCTTTTAGATAAGAGAGATAGTTTAATATACTTTTTTATCAATGATTCGACTAGTTTGATGCTATTTCAATTATCATCTTTACTAAATGTAAGAACTATTGTTACTCCAAAAAGTGATATGACTAAAGTCATTGCAAACATCAAAAAAGATATATCTCTCAAAAAAGCCACTCAACTAGAGCATGTGATAGCAGAGAGTGTGACAGATGAGCACTGTTTTATGATTTTTGATTCAAACAGACTTAAATATGCGAGTCGAAAACTCTATGATGACTTTGGCTGTAAAGATTTAGATGCTGTGAAATTAAAAGTGTGTACACAATTTAGTTTAGATAATCTTTTAAACAACACCATCTCATATGAGGACAGTGTTCAATTTTCTTCAAACTCAAATATATATAATATTGACATCGCCTCTTCCAATGCAAGTGATGATAAATTTATCTATCTTGAAAAAGTGGCTGAAACTACTTCAAACAATGGACCTGATGTTGACTTTATAAAAAATCGTATCTATTTTATCGAAGTTTTAAAAGAAAAAATTTTAGAAAAAAGTATATCAGACCATAAGCTTGGAATTATAACTATTCAAATGGAAAACATATCAAACTTAAGAGATGATTGGAATGAGTATGGGATAGAAGAAGCTATCCATGACTTACTTTTGGAGGTAAATGGAACTATACACTCTGATGATTTATTAGCCCAATATGATAATGGTTTATATGTGATACTCTTTGAAGGTTTAGACTTTGAAGCAATAAAATCAAAAGCTTTAACTCTCCAAAATCATATTCTCACGTATATAAAAAATAAAAAGATAAAACCGATAGCTAGTCTTTATGCTATTAATGTTAATAATTTAGAATTAAATCGGGCTTTAGGGATTATCTCGAATCTTTCAAGAGGTGAGATCTCAACCCAAGATATTAATACTCAGGTACTTCATAAAATAATTAATGTGAATGATGAGATGAATGACAAAGAAGTGATTGACATACTGCTGCAAGCAGCTTTCACAAATAAGTTACCAATAAAATTGATAAATATATACAAGGGACTCTGTATCAATACCTCTTCTGTGATTTTGAAAACAACAGAGGATGAAGTAGATGTTACCTTTGAGCAACTGCAGGGAACAGTAATGAATTTTGAAAAGTCAACAGTTATACAATCTTCCAGCTTTCCCAAAGATATAGTTGCTGATGTAGTCTACATAAACATAAAGAAAAAATTTGCACGTCTGAATAATTTTAGATTTGCAAACGGAAGTGCCAACTCTAGAAAATACAGCAGGGTTACCTGTTCTCAAAGAACTCCTATTACAATTTCACATGATAAGGGTACTCTTAATGGGAGTATATTAGATATCTCTATGAACTCCATCGCTATTAAAACAAGGCTCTATGAGAATATAGAATCACTGGAACTTAGTGTAGTAACTTTAAATTTTACTCTTCCGGATAATAGTGCAGATGGTTATGTAAAGTTATCATTAGAAGCAGAAGTTAAATTTATTATGTGTGATAAGGATTGCTGTAAAGTTATTGTAAACCTATATGAAAACCAAGCCAGTGAAGCAATTTTAATGGAGTATGTTTATAATAGACAAAAAGAGATTATTGTAGAGCTTA
>JBDLHW010000193.1:0-3536 GCA_039715155.1 Campylobacterota bacterium
TGTGGCATTTTAACAACAATATAAATTTACTATAATCTAAATAGTATATAATTTCAACAATAAAATAAGATAGGAAAAAATATGCGTATAATTCTTTTGGGAGCTCCAGGTGCTGGAAAAGGTACTCAGGCTCAATTCTTAACAAAAAAATATAATATCCCTCAAATCTCTACTGGAGATATGTTAAGAGCAGCTATTAAAGCTGGAACAGAGATGGGTAAAATGGCTAAAGCTGCGATGGATGCTGGTAAACTTGTAACTGATGAGATTATCATCGGACTTGTAAAAGATAGAATTTCTGAAGCTGATTGTAAAAATGGTTACCTTTTAGATGGTTTTCCTCGTACATTACCTCAAGCAGATGCAGTTACAAATGCAGGTATCGAGATTGATGCTGTTATCGAGATTGATGTTCCGGATTCTGAGATTGTCACACGTATGGCTGGTCGTCGTGCTCACCTACCAAGTGGTAGAACATATCATATCGTTTACAATCCACCAAAAGTTGAAGGTAAAGATAATGAGACTGGTGAAGGTTTAGTCCAGCGTGACGATGATAAAGAGGAAGTAGTTTTAGATAGATTGAAAGTTTATCATGATCTTACAAGCCCACTTATCGGTTACTATAAAGAGCAAGCTGATAGTATAGATACATTAACGTATATTACAGTTGATGGTACAGCTGATATAGCTGATGTAGAAAGAGCTATTGTTTCGAAATTAGGTTAGTATTTTAGTATCCAGAGTAGATTCTGGATATTATATTTTAGAGTTTATAAAACTTCCCATCTCAGTAACTATCTCTTCGATGGTCCCTTCACCAGAAATCACTTTTAAAATATTTTTAGAGTTGTAAAAAGATTGTATATCAGCTAAAGGTTCAGTGTAAACTCTCATACGGTTATCAAATACTTCTGTATTGTCATCAGCACCACGAGCACGTCCTAAAACTCTATCCCTTGCAGTCTCTTCACTTACATTTACTTCTATAACACTCACAAGCTCGAGCGTATCATTGAGATACTCCTCCAGCGCGTTGAGCTGTTCCATACTTCTAGGATAGCCATCTAAGATAACTATATCAGTAGGTGCAGATTTTATCGCGTTTGTAATAGTCTCAATAGCAATCTTTATGGGAACAATAAGACCTTTAGAGATGTAGTTGTCTATTTCAAGTCCAAGCTCACTACCGCTAGCCACTTCAGCACGAAGCATATCACCAGTAGAGTAGTGAGTTATCTCACTGTTCTCTTTGGCGATTAGTTCTGCATCAGTAGTTTTACCAGAGCCGGGAGCTCCGATAATTAGAAATAGCTTCTTCACTATTTTTGTTGCTCACGAAGACGGATATGAAGGTCACGAAGTTGAGTATTATCAACCTCGCTTGGTGCTTTTGTAAGAACACAAGAAGCTTTTTGTGTTTTAGGGAATGCTATAACGTCACGTATACTTGACTTTTTCGTCATTAGCATGATTAGTCTGTCAAAGCCCATTGCAAAACCACCATGTGGAGGTGCACCGAATTTAAGAGCGTCAAGCAGGAAACCAAACTTCTCTTGAGCTTCCTCTTCTTCGATTCCTAGAAGTTTAAATACTTCCTCTTGAACATCTTCTTTGTGTATACGGATAGATCCGCCACCAAGCTCAGTACCGTTTAGAACGATATCATAAGCGATAGACTCTATCTCTTCAACATCATCTTTATCAGTATCTTTTGGTTGTGTAAATGGATGGTGAAGTGCTTTAACGCGACCATCTTCTACCTCAAACATAGGGAAGTCAACAACCCATACAAACTCAAATGCATTCTCATCTACAAGATTCATCTTCTCGTGTTCAGCTATGAAGTTTCTAAAGCGACCCATGTAATCCCATACAGTCTTTTTATCACCTGCACCGAAGAATACAACATCACCAACTTGCATATCGAGTCTTTCAACTAGAAGTGCAATATCTTCTTCTGTAAAGAACTTGATAAGTGGACCTTTAAGACCATCCTCTTTCATCTGGAAGTAACCAAGACCATGTGCACCAAACTTACGTACAAACTCTTCAAAACCTTTCATCTCACGTTTTGAGAATACTAAATCAGCACCTGGAACTTTAAGCGCTTTGATACGGTTTTTATGTGGCTGTTTAGCGATATTTGTAAAGATTTCATTATCACATCTCTCAAAGATATCGATAACATCAACCATCTTAAGATCATATCTCAGGTCTGGTTTATCAGAACCATACCACTCCATAGCATCTCTGTATGCGATACGGTTAAATGGAGGTTTTACATCATGACCGGCAGCTTTAAACATCGCAACAAGGAGGTCTTCTGCAACTTTAATTACATCTTCTTGGTTACAAAAACTCATCTCAACATCTATCTGAGTGAACTCCGGCTGTCTATCTGCTCTTAAATCTTCATCACGGAAACATTTAGCAATTTGGAAGTATCTATCGAACCCTCCAACCATTAAAAGCTGTTTGAAAAGCTGTGGAGATTGTGGAAGTGCGTAAAACTCACCGTTGTGTACACGTGATGGAACTAGATAATCCCTAGCCCCCTCTGGAGTTGATTTTGTAAGGATTGGCGTTTCAACTTCTAAGAAACCGTTCTCATCAAGAATGTTTCTCGCAGCGATTGCTACTTTTGAACGTAGACGAAACACTTCGTATAAATCAGGGTCACGTAGCTCTAAATAACGATACTTAAGAGTTGTCTCTTCGCCAACGTTTTTATCGCCAATAACAAAAGGAACCGGAGCAGATCTGTTTTCAATAGTAAGCTCATGTACTATAATCTCAATAGCACCAGTTTTAAGACGTGGATTTGTAAGACCTTCACCACGAAGACGAACAGTTCCTTTAGCGATAAGAACAAACTCATCACGAACCTTATCCGCTACTTTATGTGCATCAGGACCATCTTCGGGGTCACAAGTAAGCTGAACAAGTCCAGTTTTGTCACGTAAATCTATAAAAACAATACCACCGTGGTCACGGTAGTTATTTGCCCAACCAGTAAGAACAACCTCTTGTCCTACATTTGTTTCGTTTAAATCTGTACAGTAATGAGTTCTCAAAATATAGAGTCCTAAAAATAATTTTCGCGATTATAGCTAAAGTTGGCTTATAGGTTTTTTATTCTTTGGAGTCCATTATGAAAAGTGCTGTATTATTGCTGATATTTATACGCATTTTTTTATCATTTTTCGTAAAGGTAAGCCATTTTTCATCTTCACCTTTTAGTTTCCAGCCCTTATGACTCTGTTCTTGTTTGTAAAAATCAATAATAGTTTGTTTGTCAAGCTCTGTTGAAAACATCCAAACTGGATTGTCTCCAGTTCCAACAGCAACTCCAACAGATGACTCAAAACTAGAGTGAGGAGTGAATCCACTCTTTTTTAAGGTGTCTTTCGCTCCATGTTGATAATAGAGAGTTGTGGCTATGATTGGAGCTATAAAAAACATGATAATAAAGAGACCGGATTTACCCAAAAAGAAGAAGTCGCTCTCACGTTTGATAAACAGATAGTAGTAGA
>JBDLHW010000194.1:0-3482 GCA_039715155.1 Campylobacterota bacterium
CTGAACAAGATGGTATAGCTAAGAGTGAGATAGGTTGGGGACATCAGATTCGCTCTTACGTTATGCAGCCATACCAGCAAGTAAAAGACACTCGAAGTAATGAAGCCTACTCAAATGTTAGCGGAATACTCGATGGTGATATAGACAAGATGATAGAGGGAGTATTAATAGCGCAAAATCGCTCTTAGTCTTTCTCTCTTTTAGGCATAAAACTATAGCCTAAAAAGCCAACTCCTAAAATCATTGCAATAATTGTTAAGTACTGTAACTGCTTTTCTTGAGTCTTTTTCAACTCTTCTAAAAATTTAGAATCACTCTTTTTTGAAGATTTACTTTGAGCTGAACTCTCTCCTTTAACTTTAGCTTCCATTCTTGCAACATTAGCTGCAGCCCTCTCATTGGCACTTATTCCCTCTTTTGGCGTAGCCCAAAAGTGAATAGCAAAACCGACAACTAACATTAGTGCACCTAAACTTCTCATAATCACTGTTTTATATTTTAAAAAAAATTCCATTAACTTCTCTTTGTATGTTATTTCTAAAGTAAATTATGTCAAAATCACGATATGAATCTACTTAAAGAATTTTCTCTCAATGACAAATGCTCATATCTTAAAGACAAAGAGCAGACAACCCACTACAAAGTAATTAACGATTGCTCTGCAGAAACCTGTCAAGATTTAATAGAGAGGGGATTTAGAAGGTTTGGTAAAATGTACTTCAGACCTATCTGTAAAGATTGTCAGGAGTGTCAAAGTATTAAGATAGATGTTGAGAACTTTAGCTTTTCAAAGTCACAAAAACGTATTATGAAAAAATCTGCTCACTTTAAAAGCTACATCCAAGAGCCGAACCTCTCTCAATCTCACTTAGACCTTTTTAAAAAGTACCATCTTCATATGAAAGATAAAAAAGAGTGGACATACAGCGATACAACACCTGAACACTACTATCAATCTTTCGTTACTGGACACAATGAGTTTGGATATGAAGTTCTCTATTTTGATGGAGAGAGACTAATAGGCGTTGATTTAATAGATATTTTAGAAGATGGTATCTCCTCTATATACTTTTACTATGACCCTGATTATTCTCAATACTCTTTAGGAAAGCTGTCACTCTATAATCAAATCAGGTATGCGAAACGTAGTAATAAAAAATGGATTTATCTGGGTTACTATGTAGAGGAGTGCCCATCTCTTTCCTATAAGTCAGAGTACAAGCCATATGTCACGCTAGAGGGGAGACCTAACGAATATGAAAACTTTTCTTGGAGCTAATTAAATAGCTCTTTTTTCTGATTTTCTCTAATCTCAAGTTTTTTCTGTTGCACTTCTTCTGTTAACTCTTTTTCCAGCTGTGCTTGCTTCTTCCTATCATCTTCTCTGATTCTTCTAATCTTTGCTTCTTCACGCAGCTTTTTTGCTTTCTCGTAACTATAAGATTTTCTTTTTGATTTTATCTTAGCATCTTCATCTAAAAATTTTTGAATTATACCTGATGCGTTAATATCCTCAGAGTGTTTGAGATAATACTCTACTATCTGGTCTCTGTTCTTGTCTGTGTCAATCAGACCACTGTTAACAGTATCTAAAAACAGTTTACTGTCCTGCTTTTCAAGTGATGATTTATAGGCACTTTTCACACTTCTGACAAAGTAGTCATTCTCTTTAGAGAGCGTTCTTAAAGTCTCTAAATAAACAACTTCATCTATATTTTTATTACCAGCTTCAATATCAAATCCAATAGCTTTTGATTTTTCAACATCTCTTGAGTAGCTATTAATTTTTTCGCTAAAGCTTTTAAAAGCATCTAGCTCTTTTAACTTTACAATATTATCAATATTACCATATATTACATCACCTAAAGCAGCGTATACATCTGGGGCTTTTTGTGTAGTGTTAATATCTTTTTTTACTGTATTGATGTCTGAACTTTCCGCCATTAAAATAGTTGCAAATAGAGATATCGTAATCATTATTTTTTTCATAAAAGTGTCCATAAATTATTTTTTGTAATTATATCAAAATAACAGTGTTAAAATCGACACAATTAATAATATATTTAAAAGAAGTGAGATAAGTAAGTTGTTTTAGTAACAACGCAATGCGCTGTTACTAGAGGAAGTAGTTAAAGATTAACCGTTTCTCTTTTTCTGAATCTCTTCAGATACATTTCTTGGAACTTCAGCATAGTGATCAAATTCCATAGAGTATGTAGCACGTCCCTGAGTAGCAGAACGAAGGTCAGTTGAGTAACCAAACATCTCTGAAAGTGGTACGTGAGCATCAACAATTTTGTTACCTGAACGGTCACCCATTGAATTAACTTGTCCACGACGTCTGTTAAGGTCACCGATAACATCACCCATGTTCTCTTCTGGAACTTCAACTTCAACTTTCATCATTGGCTCTAAGATAGAAGGTCTAGCTTGACGACAAGCTTCTTTGAAACCCATTGATGCAGCGAGTTTAAACGCCATCTCATTTGAATCCACATCATGGTAAGAACCATCGAAAAGTGTAACATCAACATCTTCCATTGGATAACCCGCAAGAACACCAGTCTGCATAGCTTCTTCACAACCTTTCTTAACAGCTGGAATAAATTCTTTAGGAACTGATCCACCTTTAATAGCATTTGTAAATACGAAACCTGTATCTTTGTCACCTGGCTTAACTGTAAGGTATACATGACCAAATTGACCACGCCCACCAGACTGTTTAGCATATTTGTACTCTTGTTCTACTTCATCTTTAATAGACTCACGGTAAGAAACCTGTGGAGCACCAACTTCAGCCTCAACAGAGAACTCACGTTTCATTCTGTCTACAAGAATCTCAAGGTGTAACTCACCCATTCCTGAGATAATAGTTTGACCAGTCTCTTCGTCAGTATTAACACGGAAAGATGGATCTTCAGCAGCAAGTTTGCTTAAAGCGATACCCATTTTTTCCTGGTCAGCTTTAGTTTTTGGCTCAACTGCAACAGAGATAACCGGATCCGGGAAATCCATACGCTCTAATACAACTTTCTCTTCACCTGTACACAGAGTATCACCAGTAGTAGTTGATTTAAGACCAACAACTGCACCGATTTCACCTGCGTAAATCTCTTTAACTTCTTCACGTTTAATAGCATGCATCTTAACGATACGGCCAATTCTCTCTTTTTTATCTTTAGTAGAGTTGTGAACGAATGAACCAGCTTCTAATGAGCCACGGTAAACACGGATAAATGTAAGAACACCAACAAATGGGTCAGTCATGATTTTAAATGCTAGAGATGCGAAGTCACCTTCATCAGTTGATGGAACCGCTACTTCAACTTCTTCATCATCCATAAGTGTACCCATGATATCTGCAGACTCAACTGGAGATGGAAGGTAAGCAACAACAGCGTCAAGTAGAGTCTGAACACCCTTGTTTTTAAATGCAGTACCAACAGTCATTGGAACGATATGCATACCAAGTGTTGCTGCTT
>JBDLHW010000195.1:0-3482 GCA_039715155.1 Campylobacterota bacterium
AAAGGTTTTGAAGTAAAGGTTGACTCATCACTCGACTTTAAAACTGCGACAAGCTGGCGTGACTTTACTATTAATGCAATTGGCTATGATATTGAGACAAAAGAAATTTTAGACCCGTTTAACGGTCGAGAGGATTTAGAAAAGAGAATTTTAAGAGCCGTTGATATAAATAAATTTCAAGATGACCCTCTAAGGGTTTTAAGAGCGATACAGTTTAGTTCAAGATTTAATCTATCCATAGATGATGAACTCTTTATAACTTGTCAAAATATGATAAAAGATTCTCTTTTGGATGAACTTCCAAAAGAGAGAATATTTATAGAGTTTCAAAAGCTGCTCCTAAAGTCTTCAACTCCATCTTCAGGGTTAAAGCTGCTAAACTCCCTTGGAGGCTTTAACTATTTTACAGAGTTTAAAAATCTGAATCCACATGAGCTGGAAAAAACATATAGAGCTGTTAATATCATGAGTTCTCTAAAAACTGCAAACAATAAAACTAACACTATGTTGATGTTAGCAGCTTTATGTTATCTGTTGTCAGTGGAGAGCTTTGAGACTTTTCTCTCTAAACTTAGCGATGATAAACAGCTGTTCAACAGAGTTTCATCCTTACTAAAACACCAAAACGACATAAATTTTGAACTCTTTAATGATTACGAAATTTATATCCTTGCTACAAAGGTTAATATCGAGGAGTTTGTCTCTCTTTCTATAGCAAGATCCCAAACAAAAATAACCTTAGAATATATTAACAACTTAAAAACAAGGGCTGAAGAACTGGGTGTATTACATGAAAAAGCAAAAGCGATAATTCAAGGAAAAGATATCTTAAAGCTTGGTATAGAACCATCAAAAGAGTTCTCAAAGATTTTAGATAGCGCTTATGAGGCTCAAGCCAGAGGTGATTTCAGAACAAAAGAAGAAGCTGTTGTATGGTTAAAAAAGAGCTTTACCTCTTAAGTTCTTATTTTTTTCTATTTAGATTATATTCGGCTAGACTTATTGCATCTGCAAATCTTGATGAGTATATCTCTTTGTGCTTTGTGTCATACTCATTAATTAACTCTTCGTATACAACTGTAAAGTTTCGGATTTGCTCTAGTATATCCAAGTCAACATATTCGTTTTGAACGATTAGAAGCACTAGGTCAAACCCTTTCTTCTTCTTGGTATCCATATCATCAGCTGCTATATAGAGCTTAGATGTTTTCTCACTGGGCAGCGTGAGCTTTTTCATTACCTCTGCTAACCCCTCTTTAGTTAAGTTAAGATTTGCCACTCTGCTATTGACGTAAGATCTCATTTCGCTTATGTTCATTTTAGATATCTTATTATGTACAGAAGAGGTGCTGTTTTTACTCTTTTTATCTTTGCCCTTACCTAAAATAGAACCGAACATTTTTACCCCTAACTCATTTTCGTACTATCTATCTCTATAACAGTATGAACGTTTCCGCGAGGTTTGAAATCTGCTATAAGCTTTAGATTTTTTGGCTTTATTTTTTCCCAAATTACATCATAGATCTCATTTGCAGAATTTTCATGACTAATGTATCTAAACATAAATGAGTTTATATAGAGTTTTATAGCTTTTAATTCAACTACAAACTTGTCAGGTGTGTACTCTATATATATAGTTGCAAAATCAGGGTAACCGCTTCTTGGACATAGTCCCATAAACTCCGGTAGTGTAACCTTTATAAGATAATCTTTTTCATGCTCGTTTGGCCAAATTTCTAAATCTTTTTGGACATCAAACTCTCTAATCTCTTTTTCACCATACTTCATCAATATATCCTTTTACTTATTCTAATTTATATCTTGCAAATCTGCTAAAAACTTACCTTGAGTATAATCTATATTCATCTTTTTAGCAAGCTCTAGTGACTCTTCATCTTCAATATTCTTTATCCAGGTTTTAATACCTTTTTCTTGAGCCATGGTGTTAAAACCACTGATTATACTATGGTTTTTTTCATCTTTTATCTCTTTAGAGTAGTATGAATCAAATCTTACCACATCAATATTCAACTCCCTAAGATATAAAAAACTTGTCTGCTGTGAACCCAGTCTGTCAATTACGACTAGAACGCCAAGAGCCCTTAAAGAGTTTAATATAGAGTTATATCTGCTGATATGAGAGTAATACTCCTGCTCACTCAAAATAAACATTATTTTTTTTGTTTGAATATCATGACTTTTTAAAAGATCTTTAGCGTGAGATAAGAAGTTCTCATTTCTTATAGATGTCGGAGAGATATTAATAGCATAAATTTCACCGTTAACATCTGTACAGTTTAAAACAGTGTGTTCTAAAACCATCAGATCAAAAGCAACAGAGAGACCCAGCCTGTTTATAACTTTCATATATCTTTTAGGGTAAAAAAGCTTACCGTCAGAGGCTTTCAATTTAACAAAACACTCTTTAAAAACACTCCTGTTATCTTCATATATCTCTTGAGTTGAAACTACTATGCTTTTGTTGTTTATAGCTTCAATAATATATGATTCAAGCTCATTAGGATCTATCTCCTCTTCACTATATTTTGACTTTGCTTTTTTATTTTTTTCCTGAAGTTCAAAAAGGTTTTCAACCATATAGCTAAGTTTATTTGAGTAAGAAGTATCAGTAATAGCACCAGATATCTTTACCTCAATATTATCAACTTTAAACTCGCTGGACTTCAGGCACAACAACTCCAGCATCGTGTTATATTTATCTTTTGTACCCTTGAGCCCGATTATAAAGTCTCCACCTTTTATATGCCCGAGTGGAAAGTTATTTATCTTTTCATTTTTTAGATAATGGCCTATCCATTTTGAGACCTCTAAAAGTGTCTTGTCCCCATTTTTAAGGCCATATAGTTTATTTATATCATGAAGGTTTTCTATACTTATCAGGATTAAAGAGTACTCTTTTTTTTCTTTTATCTCTTTTTTTAAGTAGTCATAAAGATATTCACGTGTAAAAGTTTTTGTTACATCATCAGTAATCTTTACATTAAAACCGCTATATATAATATAAAGAATAAAATAGATACTAAACGCTAAAAGAAGAATAGATTCAAAATAAAAAGATAAAGAGAGAGTCTCGTGGTTTGAGATAAGAGTCTCAAAAACCAATGCAAGCACAAGAGCAAAGATAGGCAGTCCTATTCTAAGTGCTAGCCTAAAACGGTACTCTCTCTCTTTGGTCTGCGGAAGTAACAAAAGAAGCCTTAAACGTCTAAGTGTTTAACATCTTTTGCGTGAGTCTCGATATAGTTACGACGAGGCTCAACTTCATCACCCATAAATAGAGTAAACGCCTCAGATGCTATCTCGGCATCCTCAATTGTTACTTGAAGTAGCACACGATTCTCAGGTGTCATAGTTGTCTCCCAAAGCTGCTCAGGATTCATCTCACCAAGACCTTTGTAACGCTGAATATAAGCACCCTTTTTAGCATACTCTTTGATACTCTCTAACTCTTCAAGTATGTC